>JBOGZM010000373.1:0-3021 GCA_050697255.1 Solirubrobacterales bacterium | reverse complement strand
TCTCCGATCAGCCCGAGGACGGGTGACGCGATGAAGCGGGTACCGGGCGTCGACGTCGTCTCCCCGCTGACCACCTCCCAGGTGAAGGTGGACGGTGTCGGCAGCAAGCCGTTCGGGAGCGGGATCGACCCGGCCACGTTCGACAGGGTCTGGGACCTGCACATCGACAAGGGCCCGCCGGACGTCCTGTCGTCGCTGCCTCGGCGTGGCATCGCGCTCGAGAAGAACTGGGCCGAGAGCAACGGCTTCGACCTCGGCGACACGCTGAGGGTGACCACCCCCGTCGGCGACGAGCTGCTCCTCAGAGTGCAGGCGACGTTCGAGGACAAGGGCGCCCTCGTGGGCGACTTCGTCGTCCCGAACGAGGTGATCAGGCGGAGCTTCGGCGTGCGAGACGACTTCCTGGAGTTCGTCGCGGTGCAGCCGGGCGCAGATCCGCAGGCGGTACAGGATCGTGCCGAGCAGGTCTTGGAGCAGCAGTTCCCGGTCGCCGAGGCGCTGAGCCGGCAGGAGTTCCAGGACGGCATCAAGGACCAGGTGAACCAGTTCCTGCTGCTGATCTACGCGTTGCTGTCGCTCTCGGTGGTGGTATCGCTGTTCGGGATCGTCAACACGCTCGTGCTGTCGATCCACGAGCGCACGAGGGAGATCGGCATGATGCGCGCGATCGGGACCCCACGCAGCCTCGTGCGGCGGATCGTGCGCTACGAGTCGGTGATCACGGCGCTGATCGGCGCGGTGCTCGGCCTGGTGGTCGGATCCGTGCTGGGCGTGGTAACGACGCTCGCGCTCGAGGACGAGGGATTCATCCTTTCGATCCCCTACTTCAGCCTGATCGCGTTCGCGGTGCTGGCGGTCCTTGCCGGTGTGCTGGCCGCGATCCCGCCGGCGCGGCGGGCGTCGCGGCTTGACGTGCTCGACGCGCTCGCCTACGAGTAAGCGTTCGAGAGCGTCCGGGGGGGCGCCTACCCTGCGCCCGGATGCCCCCTCTGATCACGTTCGAAGAGGCCGTCGAGCTGGGCGAGCTGACCGCTCACGACGACATCGAGCGCCTCGTGGACGTCGCCTGGAACGTGCGCCAGGACGGCTTCGGCGAGTCCACCGACATGTGCTCGCTGGTGAACGCGAAGAGCGGCGGCTGCACCGAGGACTGCGGTTTCTGCGCCCAGTCCAAGTACGCCGACGCGGAGACCCCCATGCACGCGCTGATGGAGCCGGACCAGATCCTCGAGCACGCGCGGGCGGCGGAGGCCGCGGGCGCGCATCGCTTCTGCATGGTGACGCAGGGCCAGGGCCTCTCCAAGCGGGACTTCGAGAAGGTGCTGGAGGGAACGCGGCTCGTGGCCGAGCACACGAACCTGAAGCGCTGTGCCTCGATCGGGCACATGTCGCCGGATCGCGCGCGGCGGTTGAAGGAGGCGGGCGTCCAGCGCGTGCATCACAACGTGGAGACGGCGCGCAGCTACTACGACGAGGTCTCGACCACGGTCCGCTACGAGGGCCGGATACGCACCATTCAGGCCGTGCGGGAGGCCGGCCTCGAGACATGCGTGGGCGGCATCCTGAACCTCGGCGAGACCCGTGAGCAGCGCATCGAGATGGCGTTCGAGCTGGCCCAGATCGACCCCACGAGCGTGCCGATCAATCTGCTCAACCCGCGGCCCGGCACCAAGTTCGGCGACCGCGAGCTGATCGACCCCTGGGAGGCGGTCAAGTTCATCGCGATCTTCCGCCTAATCCTGCCCGCGGCGCTGTTCCGCCTCTGCGGCGGCCGGGTCGAGAACCTGGGCGAGCTGCAGCCGTTGGCCGTGAAGGCGGGGCTGAACGGCGTGATGATGGGCAACTTCCTCACGACCCTCGGCTCCGAGCCCGAGGATGACCGCCGCATGTTCGAGGACCTCGGACTGAACGTGGCGCGCCACGACGACAACGGCGCGAACCCCCGGCCCGACAACCGCTCGGGGTGGCTCGAGGGCGAGGCGCCGTCGACTCCGATCGACGACCTGGTCGACTTGCAGGCGGATGCCAACTTCTGGGACCCCTCGATCCAGCTGCGGTTCCGCAGGAAGAGCAAGCCGCCCGCCTATCCCATGCGCCCTTCGCAGGACGCCGCCAGTGTCGCCTCCGGCGACCCCGGCGGCTGGGGCGACTGACCCGAGCCCGGCAGGCGCAGTCATGAGCGAGATTCACGACCGCCTCGAAGAGTTGCGGGACCTGGGCCTCTACCGCCGGATGCGCATGGTCTCGGGGCCGCAGGGCCCGCGTGTGCTGCTCGACGGGAAGCGGGTGCTCCTGCTGTGCTCCAACAACTACCTCGGTCTCGCCGACCATCCCGACGTGCGACAGGCGGCCGCCGATGCAGCGATGCGCTATGGGGTCGGCACCGGGGCCTCCCGGCTCGTGTCCGGCAACATGACGCTGCACCGCCGGCTGGAGGAGCGGCTCGCGGAGTACAAGCGCAGCGAGCGGTGCGTGCTGTTCGGCTCCGGCTATCTCGCGAACGTGGGCGTGATCAGCGCGCTCGCCCGCGAGGGCGACGTGGTGTTCTCCGACGCCCTCAACCACGCCAGCATCATCGACGGCTGCCGGCTCGCCCGGGCGGAGACGTTCGTTTACGACCACCTCGACACCGAGCACCTCGAATGGGGGCTGCGCGAGGCCGGCGGCAACGGCAGCCTGATCGTCACCGACGGCGTGTTCTCGATGGACGGCGACATCGCGCCGCTCGAGCGGATTGTCGAGCTCGCCCGGCGCTACGACGCGCGGGTGATGGTCGACGATGCGCACGCGACCGGCGTGCTCGGGCCGGGCGGCCGGGGCGCCGTGGCGGATGCCGGCCTCGAGGGAGAGGTGGACGTGGTCGTGGGCACGCTCGGGAAGGCGCTCGGCTCATACGGGGCCTACGCCTGCTGCGATGCCGAGATGGCGCGGTACCTCGTGAATGCGGCCCGCACGCTCATCTTCTCCACCGGGCCGGCCCCTCCGGTCGTCGCCGCGGCGCTGACCGCGCTCGACCCTGTC
>JBOGZM010000372.1:0-2725 GCA_050697255.1 Solirubrobacterales bacterium | reverse complement strand
GGCCCGCTGCCCGGAACCCAGGTCCGCGGGCATTTCCGGGTGCCGGGCCTGGGCCCGGTGCGCTACGCGCGACGGCTGGTGGCGACAGGGTCGGGCACTCGCCGCACGGTGCTCCTGATCGCTCGCGGCAAGCGCGGGGAACTGTGCTTCACAGCAGTGGCCGGCGGTCGTGTGCGGCGAGCCCGGTTCACGTGCATGAAGCGGTGGGATCGCCCGCCGCTACTGGTACGCGCGGGGGTGGGAGGCAGCCGGAAGCCCGTGCACCACTGGATGTCGCTCGTCGGGCTCGTCCGGAGCGACGTGCAGCAGGTCGTGGTGCAATCTCAGCAGGGGGGAGATCCCCGTTACCGCCCGCGTCTACAGGCCTGGCCGGGTTTCCCATGGAAGGCGTTCGGAACGCAGCCGGCGTTCCGCCACCACTTTCCCAACCAGGTGTGGGCCGAGGACGCGAATCGCATCGCGATCCAGGACATCGACCTCGGCTGGGTCTACGGACCGGCGTGCGGCGACGGGCGCGGCATCCCGCCGTGCACTGCGCGCCGCCGGCATTCCGGCCCTTGGTCAGCCGTGCGGGACTCGCTCGCGGAGCGCCAGAGCAGCTTCGTCAGGCGCACCGGGGGCGTGCAGGCGAAACAACTCGCGTTCGACCATCCCGTCCTTCGCGCAGTGGTGGCCGGCCAGCCGTTCTCGATCGACGGCGTCGCAGAGTGGTCGACGTGCAAAGGGCGCCGGCTCGGGGCCGTGATCGAGGTGCGACTCTCGCGATCCGTCCTGTTCGAGGCCGACGTGCCGGTCAAGGACCAGGACGACACGAGCCGGTCCGCATACCTCGAGGGCGTTGCGCACATGCGTATCGAGAATGCGATCTCGTTTCACGTCTACGTCGACTTGAACCGGAGCAAGGTGGTGGCGATCGGATCGGGGCTCACCCCACCGGACCTCACGGGACGCCGGCCTCCCCGGCCGAGGCTGACCGAGTTCAAACTGCTCACAGGACTGCACCCTGCGGGTGGCCCGAACCCGGGCAAGTGCGAGCCGCACCGGGACTGAAGCGCGTCTCCGTCAGCTGCGCGCGGTGAGCAGCTGGCGGATGTCCTTGGGGAGCATGAAGCGCACGTCCTCCTCGGTCACCTCCAGCTCGGCGACCTCCTCCGCCCCGCGGGCGCGGAAGAACTCGACCAGCCGCTGGACCAGCTCCTCGGGCGCGCTCGCGCCGGAGGTGATCCCCACGGTCTCGACGCCGTCGAGCCATTCCTCGCGCACCTCCAGCTCGTTGTCGATCAGGTGCGACTGCGCGCCGTGCTGGCGCGCGACCTCGACGAGCCGGTTGGAGTTGGAGGAGTTGCGCGACCCGATCACCAGCACGAGGTCGCAGCGCGGCGCCAGTTGCTTGACCGCGTCCTGGCGGTTCTGGGTCGCGTAGCAGATGTCGTCGGTCCGCGGCCCCACCATGTTCGGGAACTTCTCGCGCAGCCTGCGGATGATGCCCATCGTCTCGTCCACGGAGAGGGTGGTCTGGGTGATGAACGCGACCTTGTCGGGGTCGTCCACCTCGAGCCGCTCGACGTCGTCCTCGGTCTGGACGAGCACGATGTGCTCGGGGGCCTCGCCGGTGGTGCCCTCCACCTCCTCGTGGCCCTCGTGGCCGACCAGCACGATCGTGTAGCCGTCGGAGGCGAACTTCACCGCCTCGCGGTGCACCTTCGTCACCAGCGGACAGGTCGCGTCGATGGTGTTCAGGCCACGGACCGCAGCGTTCGCGTGCACGGACGGCGCCACTCCGTGGGCGGAGAAGACGACGGTCTCCCCCTCCGGCGCCTCGGTCTCCTCCTCGACGAAGATCGCGCCGCGCTGCTCGAGGCTCTCGACCACGTGCTTGTTGTGGACGATCTCCTTGCGGACGTACACGGGCGGGCCGTAGAGGTCGAGGGCCTTCTCGACCGTCTGGACGGCCCGGTCGACGCCCGCGCAGTAGCCGCGCGGCGCCGCGAGCAGAATCGTGCGCGGGCCCGATGCCATAGATCCCCAGTTTAGATGCGGCTAGCGCCGGACCCGCACGAGGAAATCCGGCCTGGAGGGCGGCGCCTCGCGGTTCCCGGCTCGGTCCCGGGCCCGCACGTGGAACGAGTAGCGCTTCCCGCGCCGCCCGCGGTAGCGGAACCGGTTGGCGCTCGTGGTGGTGAGGCGCTTGTACCCGCGGCCTCGCCTGACGTACAGGGCATACGACTCCACCCCGGCGGGCCGGACCACGGCAGGGGCCAGGTCCTTGCCGCGCCAGCGCAGCGTGAAGCGCTGCCCGACGCGCCGGCTGCGCACCCCGCGCCGGCTGGTGCGCGGCGGGACGGTGTCCTGCGCCAGCTCGATCGCCCGCCGCACCGCGCCCTCGGCGTTCAGGATTCCCCAGCCCAGCTCGGTCGTCCAGCCGCCGGTCCGCGAGGCGGTCTCCTTCATCAGCCGCACGACCGCCGTGCGGCGCAGCTTCGGGTTCGCCGCGCGCACGAGCGCGACCGCGCCCGCCACCTGCGGCGCCGCCATCGAGGTGCCGGACAGGTACCCGTAGCGGTTGTCCCCGTTGAAGGTCGCGCGGCAGTCCGGGCACGGCGGCGTGGGCGGGTTCGACGCGCCCGTCTCGATCTGGGTCACGTTGGCCGGATAGGTGGAGAAGATCCCCGGCGCCTTCGAGCCGGGGCCGGTGTCGCCGAAGGCGGCGAGGGAGATCTGCGTC
>JBOGZM010000371.1:0-16154 GCA_050697255.1 Solirubrobacterales bacterium | reverse complement strand
GGTCTGAGTGTCCTCGCCAGCGTGCCGGCCGCCGCCGTTCGTGTCGACGTCCGGGTCGACCTCCTGCGCGCGCTCGTGCAGTTCCTCTGCACGGTCGCCCTCGGCACGCGCGCGGTGCGCTCGCTCCTCGGCTTGGGCTGCCTGCCGCCGTGCGCGCGCGGCCTGTTCGTCAGCGGCTGCTCGCTCGCGTTCCGCGCGCGTCTCGTGCAGATGCGCATCGGTGCGGTGCTGACCCGCCTCCGCGCGGGCCTGCTCGCGCTTGCGCACGCTCCGCCGCTGGGACGCCATGAATACTGCCGCGAGCAGCACAAGCGCGGCGATGATCAGCACGATCACAAGTACCGTGTCCATGTCTCCTCCTTCGCTTCCGGTGGACCGATCTCCACGAGGAGCGTTCCCCCTCCCTCAGAACACGAAACGGACGCCGGTACAGTCGCGAGATGCCTGAGCTGCCTGAGGTGGAGATCACGGCGCGGCGCCTTGACCGCGCGCTCGCGGGCGTGCGCGTCGAATCGGTGCTCGCGCCCGGGATGGTGACGATGAAGACGTACGAGCCCCCGCTGTCCGCGCTCGCCGGCAGCGCCGTGACAGGGGTGCGCAGGATCGGCAAGATGCCCGTGGTCGAGTTCGCGGACCTCGCGCTGCTCGTGCACCTGATGTCCGCCGGCCGCCTGCAGCTGTTCGACAAGCGCGCATCGCTGCGCGACAAGGCGTCACGTCTGCTGATCCGCCTGGAAGGCGGCCGGGAGCTGCGCCTGCGCGAGTTCGGCACCCGCCAGCGCGCGTGGGCGAAGCTGCTCGCCGCTCAGGACGTGTCCAGCGACGACGCCGTGGCGACGCTCGGGCCCGAGGCGTGTCCCGCGCCGCCGGTGGAGCAGCTGGCCGATGCTCTGCGACAGCCACGGCACCTGCACCCGCTGCTCCGAGACCAGCGCGTGATCGCCGGCATCGGGCGCTCCTGGGTCGACGAGATCCTGTGGACGGCGTGCCTGAGCCCGTTCGCCAAGGGCGCCGACCTGACGGACGAGGAGATGGAGCGGTTGCGCGAGGCGTGCGACGAGCGCCTGGGCGGCGCCATCGAGCACTACGAGGCGACAATCGGGGACATCGTGCCGGACAAGCTGCCGATGCCCCTGCGGGTCCACCGCCGACCCGGCGAGCCCTGCCCCCGCTGCGGGACCACCATCGAGGCGGTCCACTACAAGGACTATGTCATGTGCTACTGCCCCGAGGAGCAGACCGGCGGCCGGGTCTACAAGGACCGCAGGCTCTCGCGGCTGCTGAAGTGAGGGGGAGGCGGACGAGGGGCCGGGGTGGGCCCCTCGTCCAAAGTGGCGCGACTCTTCGTGGGAGGGGAGACCCGGATGGGTCACGAGCGGGGGAATTGCTCGCGCGCGCCTTGTCCCAAGCTAGGCGCGATGCTGCGATCGCGCTACTCGGTCATCTGTCCAGGCCCGACGGGAGCCCGCGGCGGCGCGCCGTCCGGGCGCGAGCGTCATGATGTCGCGCCGATGAGCTCCCCGCGACCTCGCCTCCTGGTCCTGCTCGCCGTCTCGGCGACCGCCGCCTTCGGCGCCGGCTGCGGCGGCGACGACAACAGCGGCTCGGCGACGACCGACACGGCCCCGACCGAGACGCAGGCCACCCAGCCCACCACTACGCCCGAGCAGCCAGAGGCGCCGCAGGCCCGCAAGGTGAAGCCGGCCGCGGGTGAGGGCGACCCGGATCGCAAGCCGAAGGTTCCGAAGGGGAAGGGCGACTCGCCCACCGAGCTGGTCGTGCAGGACCTGATCGTCGGCAAGGGCGAACGGGCCAAGAGCGGCGACACCGTGTCCGTGCAGTACGTCGGCGTGCTGTTCGACAACGGCAAGCAGTTCGACGCCTCCTGGAACGGTAACCGCCCCGGGCAGGCCTTTCAGTTCCCGCTCGGTGGCGGCCAGGTGATCCCGGGATGGGACCAGGGTGTGGTGGGCATGAGGGAGGGCGGCCGGCGCAAGCTGATCATCCCGTCAGACCTCGCCTATGGTGCCCAGGGGTTCCCGCCCGACATCCCTCCGAACGCCCCACTGATCTTCGACATCGACCTCGAGCAGATCAGCTAGCGCTGGCCCCCCTGGGCGGAGGACCACACGGGTCGCTGGCGGGAAGCTCCAGCAGCGCTACGCCGCTACCGTGCCTGCACCTCCATCCGCTGGACGAGGCCGTCCCTGATCGTGTAGGCGGGCTCGACCATCTGGTCGGCAACGAGCTTGCCGGACGGATCGCGCACCACGGCGGTCATGGCCTCCCCGCGACCTCGAGTGCCTCGGTGGTCTTCGAGGCGCGGCAGAGGACGAATGCCCCCTCGAGCGCGTAAAGGAAGGTGATCGTGAGCTCGCGTGCCTCCTCCTCGCGAATGCCCGCCGTGCTGAAGCGCTCGGTTCCCGCCGCGGTCCAGCTCTCGAAGACGTCGGCGGTCGCCTTGCGGAGCCAGGGTATCGTCCCGCTAGAGCGATCTATCCAGTCGAAGGAGGACCATGGCGACACGTTCCCAGGGAGTCTCAGGAGCCGGCATGGCCTGGATCGGTGGCCACGAGCGCCGCCTGTCGCTTCTGCGGTGGATCCTGGCCTTCGGCATCGTCTCGACCGGCCTCCACTTCACCCACAACTTCGTGGCGATCGACCAGTACCCCGACGACCTCGTCAGCGGCGCGGTGGTGCAGGTTGCGATCGTCCTCTTCTGGCCGGCGTTCACCGGCATCGCCCTGCTCGCCTACCGGCTGTATGCGCAGCGCCGGTACAGGAACGCCCATCCCCTCCTGCTTGCCTATGCCTTCTTCGCGCTGACGACGCTGGGCCACTTCCTCGACGGCTCGCCCGACATCGCGCCGTTCTGGTTCGCGACCATCTTCACCGACGCGCTCGCGGGCGTGGCGGTGCTTGCGTTCACGATCTCTTCGATCAGGTCGCAGTCAGCCGGCGAAGCCGCCCGCTAGGGCATCGGGACGGCCACCGCCCGCATCCGCTGCGGGTGGTCGCCGACCGGCAGGCGCGCCGGCCGGTTCCTACGAGGTGTTCTCGGCTCCCGACGCAACGTGGAGCGCCGTAACCCGGACGAGCCCTTGGTGAAACTTGGCTCAGCGAGGCTTGGCCTCGTCGAAGCGCTCGAGCCCGTCTGCCGGGATCGGTTCCCACGGCGCCGCGTAGGCGACGAACGCGCGCCAGCTCGGCCGCACCCTCGGGTCGCCGTCGAAGGCGGCCATGCGCACGCTCATCTGGGCCGGGTCGTCCGGGTTGCGGCTGAAGAGGTGCGCGCCGCACTCGCCACAGAAGCACTTATCGAACCCGCCGTCCGGATGGCGCCATGCCTTCACAACGTCATCGCCCCTCAGCAGCCGGAACGTGCGGCCGTCGATCCGCGCCTGCGCCGACGCAGCCGAACCGGTGCGCCGCTGGCAGCGGGTGCAGTGGCAGTAACCGGCGTCCTTCGGCCGCTGGGTCAACTCGAAGCGGACGCCACCGCACAGGCAGCCTCCGGTCAGGGCTCGGGTTCCTCCTCGTCGTCTTCCAGGCCGAGGAAGAGGTCCGCGTCCTCGACGTCCGTGTCGAGCGGGTCCGCGTCGGGATCGATCATCTCCGGATCGTCCGGCGGGTTCGCTGACTGGGCCTCGCCCAGGCTCGCCTCGCCGAAGTCCTCTCTGTCGGGGCCGGAGCCCGAGCGTTCCATGTGGCAAAAGATAAGCCCTCGGCCGCGGGCGTCAAGGGGTCTCTCGGGTCGGATCGAGGATTCCTGCCCGATCGGGTAGAGGTACAGGTATGGACGACCTCGAGCACTACCGGTCCAAGCGCGACTTCAGGCGCTCCCCCGAGCCTTCCGGGCGTGGGAGGCGGCGCCGCACGCGGGGGGAGCCGCGGTTCGTGGTCCAGAAGCACGCCGCCCGCTCGCTGCACTACGACTTCCGGCTCGAGGCCGGCGGTGTGTTGAAGTCCTGGGCCGTCCCGAAGGGGCTCTCGACCGACCCGCGCGAGAAGCGCCTTGCGGTCGAGGTCGAGGACCATCCGCTCGACTACGCCGATTTCGAGGGTGTGATCGAGGAGGGTGGGTACGGCGCCGGCGAGGTGATCGTGTGGGACGCCGGGACCTACCGCAGCCTGACCGACGGCCCGGTAGAGGCGGCGGTGAAGAAGGGGCACCTGTCGGTCTGGCTGGAGGGCGAGAAGCTCCGCGGCGGCTGGACGCTGCAGCGAACCCGCGGCGGGGCCAAGCCCCAGTGGCTGCTGATCAAGCGCCGGGACGAGGGCGCCGATGCGCGTCGCAATCCGGTCAGCACGCAGCCCGGGTCCGTGCTCAGCGGCCGCACGATCGATGACCTCGCCAACAGGGACAAGTGAGCCCTGCCGACCCGGTGATCCGGGAGTGAGCGCGGACACCGTCAAGGCCGGCCGCCGCAAGGTGCCGATCACTCACTCCGACCGCGTGCTCTTCCCGGATGCCGGGCTGACCAAGCTCGACCTCGCCCGGCACTACGCCGAGATCGCCGGCGTGATGGTCCCGCACGTGCGCCGGCGACCGCTGACCCTGCACAGCTTTCCGCAGGGCGTGCGGGGTGACGGCTACTTCGTGAAGGACGCGCCGCAGCACTTCCCGGGCTGGATCGCGACCGTCGCCGTGCCCAAGCGCGAGGGCGGGACGATCCACCACGTGCTCGCAAACGATGGCGCGACGCTCGCCTATCTGGCCGGTCAGAACGCGATCACCCTGCACCGGTGGACGAGTCGCGCCGATCGGCTCGAGCGCCCGGACCTCATCGTCTTCGACCTCGACCCGTCCACACAACGCTTCGCCGAGGTCCGCGCTGCGGCGCGCGCGCTCGGCGACCTGCTGCGCGACGTCGGACTCGAGCCGTTCGCGATGACGACCGGCTCGCGCGGCCTGCACGTGGTCACCCCGGTGCGCCGGACCGCGGACTTCGACGTGGTCCATCCCTTCGCTCGTGCCGTCGCCGCCGCGCTGGTGGAGCACGATCCCGGCGTCATGACCGTCGAGTTCCGCCGCGCGCGTCGCGGCGAGCGCATCTTCGTCGACGTCGGTCGCAACGCCTACGGACAGCACGCCGTCGCGCCCTACGCGGTCCGCGCGCTGCCCGGCGCGCCCGTGGCGACGCCGCTGCGCTGGGAGGAGCTCGGGGATCGAGGCCTGGACCCACAGGGCTGGACCGTCGCCACCATCGGCGACCGGCTGGCCGATGGCGGCGACCCGTGGATTGGCATGGCCCGCAAGGCGCGGGCGCTCGGCCCCGCCCGCCGCGCGCTCGAGCGCCGCTGACCGTCAGTCGGGCGTCGCGTCGATGGAGCTAGCCGGGCTCGAACCGGCGACCTCCTGGGTCGGCATGTCAAGGTCGCTTCGCTCTCTTGACATCGCCGTTTACGGCGGCTGCTTGGATAGCAGCCGCCTTGATCCAGGCTGCGCCTGGCTCGCACCCAGAAGGCGCAGACCGGGTGCAACTACCGCCATCACGAACCGGCCCCCATTCAGGGGGCCGCTTCCGCGATGGAGCTAGCCGGGCTCGAACCGGCGACCTCCTGGGTGCGATCCAGGCGCTCTCCCAAACTGAGCTATAGCCCCGGGAGGCTCCGATTATAGATTCGGGGCGTGCCCGTTCCGGCACGCCGCCTGCAATGTGCCGTGAACGAAGGCTTCACCGTGGCGCCGGCCTCGCAGTTCTGCTAGTGGTACGCCTCCATGGGAAGCCTCGATGACGCCATCCGCGAGCACCTCGAGCTGAAGCGCCAGCGCGGTGCCTCGGACGAGGAGGTCAAGCGCCAGGAGGAGGAGGCCTTCGGCCGCGGCCGAAGGCCTGTGCCGGAGGATGCGCCGGCCGATGACTCGCCGGCCCTCGATCACCTCCCCGACCAGCAACTCGAGGCTGCCGAGCCGCAGTCGAATGGGCAGCCTGCCGAGCACGCGGAGGCGGCCCCGACCCTTGAACCCGAGGCGCCGGAGCCGGAGCCGTTCGAGCCCGACGAGGTGCCCGCGGAGGAGTCTCTGCAGACCGAGGTGACCCTCCGGGACGCCCGTGACGAGCCGGCCGAGGATTGGGACGAGGCGGAGGAACCGGAGGAGGCGGAGGCCGAGTCATCGAGCGACCCGCTGCAGGAGACTCCCGAGTTCCTGGAGGGGTCGCCGGAGGAGGACCGGCTTTGGTTCGAGCAGCGTCCTCCGAAGGACTTCGATCTCGACTAGGGCGCGGCGGTCCGTTCCCGTAAATAGGAAAGGGCCGGCGAATGTGCCGACCCCTTCCGTTGCGTCCGTGCCGCTCCTCTGAGAGGCGCTCACCTCTCGAGAAGTTTCCTTCCGGCATTCCCTACCGGGAGTTCCGGAAATCCCTTTCCGTCAAACCCTCTTTCGTCCCTGTCCCGATGCGCGTGAAGCGGTCAGGCGGAAACTCGGACAGGTGTCCAGGGTGGGCCGAAAGACGGCCCGACTACCATTCCCGACCATGCGGATAGACGAGATCCTGAGCCCCGCGACGCCCTGCTTCTCATTCGAGTTCTTCCCACCGAAGACGGATGAGGGACAGCGCAATCTGGAGCAGGCGCTCTCCGAACTGAAGAACGACAGCCCCGAGTACGTGTCGGTCACGTACGGTGCGGCCGGCTCCACGCGTGACCGTACCGTCGAGGTCACGAAGTGGATCAAGGAGGATCTCGGCCTGGAGGCGATGGCACATCTGTCGTGCGTCGGGGAGCCGGTCGAGCGGTTGCGCGCAATCCTCGACGAGGTGGCCGCTGCCGGCGTCGACAACGTGCTGGCGCTGCGCGGAGATCCCCCAAGGGGGGAGACCGACTGGACGCCACATCCCGAGGGGCTCGAGTCCTCGGTCGAGCTGATCGAGTTGATCAAGCAGAACTACGACTACTGCATCGGCGCGACCTGCTTCCCGGAGGTGCACCCGGAGGCGCCTGACCTGGAGCACGACCTGCGCTTCCTGAAGCGCAAGGTCGACGCCGGCGCGAGCTTTCTGATCACCCAGCTGTTCTTCGAGAACGAGGACTACTTCCGGTTCGCCGAGCGTGCGCGGGAGAGCGGCATCGAGGTGCCGATCATCGCCGGCATCATGCCGATCACGAACTTCGAGCAGATCAAGCGCTTCACGACGATGTGTGGCGCGACCATCCCGGGCGCCCTGCATGAGCAGCTCGAGGCTCGGCACGCGGAAGGCGACGAGGCGGTCACCGAGCTTGGCGTGGCATACGCCACGCTCCAGTGCGCCGATCTGCTCGCGCGCGGTGCGCCCGGCATCCACTTCTACACGCTGAACAAGTCCCCGGCGACGCGGGCGATCCTGTCCGCGCTCAAGGCGTGGCGGCCGTGGGACCGCGGGCCCGCCAGCGCTCAGGCGCCCGCTCATCAGGCGTCCTGAAGCGCTCCACCCGCCCGGCGCGCTCGAGGTGGGTGAGGAAGCAGAGCATGATGGTGAGCGCCCAGCCCATCATCGATGGCTCGAACTCAGGGAACGTGAGCGGAACGACCTCGTAGGCGGTCAGCTCCGTGCCGCCGAGAGCGCGTTCGACCTCATCGAGCTTGGCACGGATCGCCGCGCGGTTCGCGTCGATGCGCGCGGCGACATCGCCGAACGGGCGACCGTGGCCCGGTAGGCAGAGCCGCGCGCCGAGCGCGTCTGCGGTGTCGAGGCTCTCGAGGAACTCCGCCACGGGGTCCGGGGTCCATCCGTAGTCGAAGTACGGCGACACCCGGCCCAGCACATGGTCGCCGCTCAGCAGCAGCCGCTGCTCGGGCTGGAACAGCACCACGTGCGACGGCGCATGCCCAGGCGTGTGGTGGACGCTCCAGGCGCCGTGGTCGGTCTCGACCTCGACGCCGGGGACGAGCTCCCGATCGGGCTCGATCGCGGCCGCGATACCCGAGTTGGAGTCTCGCCGCTGCTGGGCCCAGCGGCGCAGCGGCTCCAGCGGCACGCCGCTCTGGCGCGCCACCTCGACGCGCCGCTCCAGCGAGCGCTCGGGGTCCGCGAGCGCGCGCGTCATGTGCTCGTGGCGGGGGTGCATCCACAGCTCGCAGCCGGCCCGCTCGACGATCGGAGCCGCGAGCCCGTAGTGATCCGAGTGCGCATGCGTGCACACGACGAGCCGCACATCCTCGAGGCGGTGGTCGATCAGCGCCAGCGTGCGCTCCAGCTCAGGAAGCGCTCCCTCCTCGTGATAGCCGGTATCGACCAGCACGACGCCCTCGCCGGCCGCGAGCGCCCATGCGTTCACGTGGGGCACGCCGGGCCAGGGAAGGGGCAGCCGCAGCCTCCAGACTCCCGGGAGCACACGGTCGGCGCGCCCCAGCTCGCGCCTGCGGTGCCCGTAGCTCACCGCTCAGAACCTACCGGTAGTGGGGGCCACTGGGCATACTTCGCCGCGTGGCGGAGGTCACGGAGCGAGTGCCGGACGGGGTCACCCTGGTCCGCGGGACCAACGCGGGCCCGATGACGCTCTCCGGCACCAACACCTGGCTGGTCGGGACGCCGGCATGGGTGATCGACCCCGGCCCGGACGAGCCGGCCCATGTCGAGCGGGTGTGGGAGGCCGCCCAGGCGCGGGGCGGGATCGCCGGCATCGTGCTCACCCACAACCACCTCGACCACTCCGCGTCGGCACCCGAGCTGCGCGAGCGCGCGGGAGTGCCGCTCGCAGCCGGCGCCGCGACCGCGTCGGGGCCGGGGGGCTTCGAGGAGCCGGCGCTCCCCGATCTCGAACCAGACGTGGTGCTGCACGACGGCGACGCGGTGGGGCCGCTGCGGGCGATCGCAACGCCCGGTCACTCCGCCGACCACGTGTCGCTGCTGGCCGGCGAGGTGCTCTTCTGCGGCGACACGGTGCTCGGGGAGGGCAGCGTGTTCATACCGCCCGGGGGTGGGTCGCTGGCGGCCTATCTCGACTCGCTGCGGCGCCTGTCGGAGCTGCCGCTCGAGGCGCTCTGTCCGGGGCACGGCCCGGTGGTGTGGGACCCGGCGGCGAAGCTGCGCGAGTACCTCGAGCACCGCCTCGAGCGCGAGCGGAGGCTCGTGAACGCGCTCGCCCGCGGCCTGCGCTCCACGGCGGAGCTGCTCGATGACGTGTGGGACGACGCACCCATGGCGTTGCGCCCTGCCGCTGCGCTGACGCTCGAGTCGCACCTCGACAAGCTCGAGCAGGAGGGGCGCCTCCCGGGCGACGTCGAGCGACTGGGACTCTAAAACGGGATGTCGCCCTCGCGGGGGCGCGCCGGCCCAACCGGCACGACGGGCGCCTCGAGCGGCTCGCCGACCGCCTCGGCGATCTCCTCTTCGATGCCGTAGGCCGAGCCGGGGCAGTCGATGCGGAACCGCTTCGGTGGGATCTCGTCCCGCGGCTCGACCGGCAGCCCGCAGACCTCGTCCCATCCGAACAGGTCGTAGTTGCCGCTGTTCAGGAGGATCGCGCGGGCGGGCATCGGGCAGGTCTCGTTGTGGTGGTCGACACCGGCCTTGATGTGGGCCAGCATCTCCGCCTCGAGGCTCACTGGCCGGCGCCCTCCGAGGACAGGCGGTCGATCTTCGCCGCCATCACGAAGTCGTTGCGGGTCAGTCCGGACGCGGCGTGGGTGGTCAGCTCGAACTGCGCGCGGCCCCACCCCAGCTCGATGTCCGGGTGATGGCCCTCCGACTCGGCCACGAGCGCCACCCGGGCCACGAATCCGAACGCGTCGCGGAAGTTGGGGAACTTGAACTCCCTGCGCAGGCGCTGGTTGCCCTCGCGCTGCCACTGCGCCACTCGGGCGCCGAGCAGGGTCGCCTCCTCCTCGGACAGCGGCGGAGCTCCCTTCTCGCAGGCCTCGCAGTGTTCGGATGCGAGTTCGTTCATGCCGCGGAAGTTCTACACGCTCGGGTGGTGCGGGGGATGAGACGGGAGCGACGGGACTCGAACCCGCGGCCTCTGCCGTGACAGGGCAGCGCTCTAACCAAGCTGAGCTACGCCCCCAGAAGGGAGGGGCCCGGTCGGACCCTCGGCAATTGTAGACGCAGGCCCCTTGTGTGATCGCTGCTGCGTATGCCAGGCGGCGAGTCGAGCAGAATCCGCCCAGGGATAGGGTTCCCGCAGATCCACCAGACGACGAGAGGGAGAAGATGGCTGACGTAACCGTGAAGACGCTGGACGAGTTCGAGGGGGCCTTCGGAGGAGCCATGAAGCTCGTGCGGCACGGCCTCGGCGTCGAGTCGTTCGGTTTGCAGGTGATGGACTTCCCGCCGCACGCGGATCGCTACCCGGAGCACGACCACTCCCACGACTCCCAGGAAGAGGTGTACATCGTGGTGGAGGGCGCCGCCACGCTGGAGGCGGGAGGCGAGGAGCACGAGCTGCGCCCCGGGACCTTCGCGCGCGTCGGGCCGAGCGAGAAGCGCAAGCTCGTGACCGGTGACGAAGGCGCGCGTGTGATCGCGCTCGGGGGCGTGCCGGGCAAGGCGTACGAGATCCCGCCGTTCACCGTTCCACAGGAAGCCTGACGATCGCCTGACGCGCGTTGGACCTCGGCGTCGCGAATCGCGTCGCGCTCGTAATGGGCGCGAGCAAGGGGATCGGCCGCGCGGCCGCGGAGGCGCTTGCGCGGGAGGGGGCGCGGGTGGCGGCCGTCAGCCGCTCGCCCGACCGGATCGAGCGGACGGCTGCCGAGCTGACGTCGGAGACCGGCGGAGAGGTGCGCCCCTTCACGGCGGACACGGATGGGCCCGAGACGCTGCCCGGATTGGTGCAGTCGGTGCGCGAGGCGCTGGGACCGGTGGAGATCCTGGTGGTCAACACCGGCGGTCCGCCGCCCGGCGACCCGCTGTCGTTCGGGCGCGACGAGTGGGAGAGCGCGTATCGCAGCCTGGTGCTCTCGCCGCACGCGCTGATCGACGCGGTCGTCCCGGACATGCGGGCCCGCGGCTGGGGACGCATCGTGAACGTCACCTCGACCTCGACGAAGGAGCCCATTCCCGGGCTGATGCTCTCGAACAGCCACCGGATCGCGGCGGTGGGCGCGTTCAAGACATTGTCGAGGGAGCTGGGCCGGGACGGCATCCTGCTGAACAGCGTCGCGCCCGGTCGCATCGCGACTGAGCGGATCGCGAGCATGGCCGGCGCCCCGCTCGAGGAGCTGCGCTCGCAGCCGCAGCCGGACATACCCGTGGGGCGGCTCGGCGAGCCGCACGAGATGGGCGACGTGATCGCGTTCCTTTGCTCAGAGCGCGCGTCCTACGTGACCGGCGTCAACCTGGTGGTCGACGGCGGTCTCACGCGCGGAGTGTGACCCGTCTATTGACGGGGCCCTAATCCGGCTCGACCCGCATCGCTGCCGCAAGCTCGCCGCCGAGCGCGTGCACGTGCCCGTCGAAGCGCGCGAACAGCGGCCCGCCGAACGGCTGGCGGTCGACCACCTCGAGGCGGTCGCCGGGCGTGATGCCGAGCTGCGCGAGGTAGCGAAGCATGCTGGGGTCCGAGTCTGAGACCCGCACGAACACTCCCGTCGACCCGGTCGGAAGCGACGCGAGCGCCTGGGTGGGCTGCTCCTTGATCTCGAGCGCCGCGTTCGGGATCGGGTCGCCGTGCGGGTCGTGGGTCGGGTTGCCGAGCTTCGCCGCGATCAGCTCCTCGAGCTCCTCGGACAGCACGTGCTCGAGGATCTCGGCCTCGTCGTGGACGCGATCCCAGGGAACGTCGAGCGACTCTGCCAGGTATAGCTCCAGCAGCCGGTGATGTCGCAGGACCTCGAGCGCCACCCGCCTGCCGCTGCCGGTGAGCTTCACGCCCTTGTACGGCACGTGCTTCACGAGGCCCAGCTCGTCGAGCTTCTTCACCATGCTCGAAGCTGACGCCGGCGTCACGCCGAGCCGCTCCGCGAGGGCGTTGTTCGTCACGTTGCCACGCTGCTCCAGCGCGTAGATGGCCTTGGCATAGTTCTCGATCGCCTCGGAGGGACGAGGCGTTTTCGCGCGGGTGGCCATCACACGCTGATGAGAAGGCTCGTCACATAGAGGACTGCGAAGCCGGCGAGGATCCCGGCCACGCTGGCGGGGTTCAGCACGCGCCCGGCACGGTCGCGGATCGAGGGCGCAAGTTGCTGGATCACCTGCACGATCGCGCCCGCGCCCGCGCCGAGCAGGAACGCCGCGAGGCTCGCGTTGAAGGCGGACGCTCCGATCCAGGCGCCCAGGATCGCGGGGGCTCCGGCGATCAGGCCGAGCAGAGCGAGCCTGCCGAGGGTCGGTGGGCGCTGCGCCACGGGCGCCACGATCGCCAGTCCCTCGGTCGTGTTGTGCAGCGCGAAGCCGATCACGAGGAAGGCGCCCAGCGCCAGTGCGCCGACCGCGTAGGCGGAGCCGATCGCAAGTCCCTCGCCGAGGTTGTGGAGGCCGATCGCGATCGCGACCAGCATCGCGACGTGCGCTCCGCCCGTGCTTCCCGGAGTCTTCTCGCGGCGGCCCTGCAGCCACGACTCCACGCCGCTCAGCAGCAGATACGAGGTGAGCCCGCCGAGGAACACGAGCGACGCCCCGCCCAGCGCCTGCGAGCCCTCGCCCGCCACCTCGATGCCCTCGAGCGTGGCATCGATCGCGAGGAAGCCGAGCAGGCCGACGGTGAGGGCCATCAGAACCCGCAGCCAGCGCGGCTCGATGCGGCGCACGAACGGCAGCCACAGCATCCCGAGGGTCACGGGCACGATGCCGACGTAGAAGCCGAGCAGCGCCATCAGCCCGTAGAAGCCGACGTCCGTGTCGGGCGTCTCGACCGCGACCGGAATCTCGTGCGCGATCGTTGCACCCGTTGAGGTCAGGAGCTGCAGCTCGTAGGCGTCCCCCTCGACCCAGTGATAGCGAATCGAGACCTTCGACGTGTCGAGATGCGACAGCTCGGGGTCGGCCGCCGAGAAGTCCGCAAAGCCGTCATTCACGATCACCTGCGCGATGGTCACCTCGTCCGGGCCGTCGTTGCGAATGGTGAGGTCGATCCGCCCGGGCTCGAGGACGGTGCGCTCGACGGCGAGCTCCTCGACCGGCGGCCCCTTGCGCTCGCCCAGCCCCGGCCCGTCCAGCAGCGCGAAGGCTGCAAGAGCGATGGCGATCAGCGCGAGCGGCACCGCGCCCAGCACCCAGGCCGGGACGCGGCCTGCGCGCCCCGGTGGGCTCACGTCGGCGCGCGCCTCCATCAGGCGACCACCTCGAAGAAACCCATCCACCCGAGCTGCGCGAACTCGGACTGATGGGCATGGAACATGTACTTCCCCTCGTATGGGAAGCGCAGCTCGAGTATGCCGCGCTGTCCCTGGCACTGCATGATCGTGTCGGTGTACTCGACAGGCTCCAGCGACGTGCCGGTGGGGTAGTAGTGAAAGAAGTTGGCGTGGATGTGCAGCGAGTTGATCTGGTCGAACTCGAGCACGTTCACGAGGTAGATCCGCACCAGCTCGTTGCGACGAACACGGATCGGCTCGTCCATGTAGGCGAACCCCACCGTGTTGACCGCGTAGACCTCGTTCGAAAGGTCGAAGTTGGTGTCGAACCCGTTCATCACCATCACGAGCTCATCCGCCGGCGGGCGCCCGTCGCGCGGGTCGACGATGAACGCGCCGTACATCCCCCGCGTGATGTGCTCGGCGAGCGGCGAGACGTGGCAGTGGTACAGGTGCAGCCCGAAGGGCTCCGCTTCGAACTCGTAGGCGACCTTCTTTCCCGGGCCTATGATTCCGAGGCCGACGCCCGGGACCCCGTCCATCTCGGCCGGGTGGATGCCGTGGAAGTGGATCGTGTGCGGGTGCGCGGAGGCGTTTCCGAACCGGATCCGAAGCCGCTCGCCCTCGCGGGCGCGCAGCGTGGGGGCCGGAATGCGGCCGTTGTAGGTCCAGGCCGGGAACTTCACCCCCGGCGCCACCTCCACCTCCTTGTCGATCGCCATCAGCTCCCACTCGCGCAGCGTGCGGCCGCTCGCGAGCCGGCGCATGCGCCCCTGGTCGAAGTCGCGCAGGAGCTCGGTCGGGTTGAAGCCGTTCGCGGCGTGGTCCACGCGCGCGCCGGCCTGGAAGCCGGGGTGGTCCGGGACGGATCCGTGTCCCTGTGCCTCGCGCGGAGCCGCCGCGCCGTTGCCGTGCTCGTGCTGCGCAGCGCGGGCAGGCGCTGTCCCGAGCTCGCTTCCGCCGAGCCGCGCCACCGCGCCGGCGCCGAGGGCGGGCGCGAGGGCGGCGAGCATGCGTCTGCGGCTGATGCGGTGCACGGGCCCGCAGATTATGGCATGCCTAAATTCAGATTCAACTGAGACAGACGGCCAGACGCGTCAAGTCGTTGGCCGGCGAAAACGCCGCAGGTCCCGGGCGGGGGTGTGTGGCGGGGTTAGCCGGGAGGCGGCGTCGGAGGCGGCGGCGCAGCAGGGGGCGCCGTCGCGGGCGGCTGTGTCTGTTCACGCCCCTCGAACAACCGGCCGGCGCGGATGCGCTCCGCCATGTCGGCCGACTCCTCCCGGTAGGCGCTGCCGTCCTCGAACTCGATCGCGGGATACGCCGCCTGGCCGGTGAGTCGCTTGACGTCCTCGCGCTTTCCGCGCCGCAGCGGCCCGGTGACCACCTCGTAGTCGACGCCCTGCTCGTCCAGGGCCGACTGGACCCGCCAGCACGGGTGCATTCCGGCCTTGAACCACATAAGTGAGCAGCGGTGCAGCTTGATCGCCATCTGGAGCCTCCTCGTCGCGGACGCCGCGAGGATATCCGCCCGGCACGCCGACGGCGCGGCCGCAAGTGCCATTGCATGCCGGTCCCGCACGAGCGTTTGTCGCCTGCGGAAGCCATTTTGGGCTCGCCTCGCCGCACAGTTTCCCCATTCTGCGTAAACGGGCATTTATTTTTTCCGCAGATCTTGTGTTTCAGTTGTGCGGGTTGTAGATTTCGAGTCCTCTCCGTTCTCCCGGAGGGACAAGGGGCGTCAAGAACCCCTGCTGTAACGCCTCTCGGAGCGCCCGGTTCCTCGGATTGGGCGCTCCTTTTTTGTCCCGGGACCGGGGCAGGTCCGGCTTCCCCCGCACCTCCTGCCACTACTGTTGGGCGCGGGGAGCCTTCTCGATGAAGCGCAGACTCAGCACGATCGCCGCGTGTGCGGGGGCCCTGCTGGCGATGGCCGCCGGCCCTGCGTCTGCCCATGCCCGCATGGGGCCTGTCCAGCTCGGGGCTGCCGTCTACACGGAGGTGTTCCAGTCCGGCTTGGATCCTCGCTATCGGGCGACGTTGGCCGGATACGACTCGATCACGGCCGAGACGGCGATGAAGATCTCGGCGCTGCAGCCGCAACGGGGGCGGTTCGACTTCACGGCCGCCGACGCGATGGTCGCGTTCGCCGCGGCGCACGGCCAGCAGGTGTTCGGCCACACCCTGTCCTGGTGCGCCGACCCGACGATGCCGGCCTGGTTGCGCAACGGCAACTGGTCACGGGCGACCCTGCTGACGCTGCTCGACCAGCACATCACGGCTGTGATGACGCATTTTCGTGGCCGCGTGTCGGCATGGGACGTCGTGAACGAGGCGCTGAACGAGGACGGCTCGCGCCGCGACTGCCTGTGGCGGCGCGTGATCGGGGATGACTGGGTGGAGCAGGCATTTCGGTTCGCGCGCCGCGCTGACCCCGATGCCAGGCTCTTCTACAACGAGACCCGCGCTGACGTCCCGAACCCGAAGCACGAGGCAACGGTGGACCTGGTTCGGGACCTCCGCCAACGCGGCGTTCCGGTGGACGGCGTCGGGCTTCAGTTCCACCTCACCGACCGGATGCCGACTCGCGCTCAGGTGGAGGAGGCGATCAGCCGGCTGGGCGATCTGGGCGTGGATGTCCACATCAGCGAGATGGACGTGCCGGTCTGGTACCTGGGCAGCACGCTCGAGCGCAAGCTCGCCCGCCAGGCGGAGGTCTACCGCGCCGTGGCGGAGGCCTGCAACGCTCAGCCCGCCTGCTTCCGCATCACCACGTGGGGCTTCACCGACCGGTACACGTGGCGCCTGCCCTGGGGCACGAGCCTGCCGCTGCCGTTCGACTCCGAGTACCGGCCAAAGCCGGCGTGGACGGCGATCCAGGAGGTACTGCGGCCGGCAAGCCCCGCCCCCCCGCCTCCCCCGCCTGCGCCGAGCCCGGAGC
>JBOGZM010000370.1:0-4658 GCA_050697255.1 Solirubrobacterales bacterium | reverse complement strand
GTTTGGAGGTAAGCCTCGAACGTCTCCACGCAAGGCGGGTCGAACTGGGTGCCCGCGCCCCGGGCCAGCTCGGCCCGGGCCTCGGACTCGGACATGGCGGGCCGGTAGGGCCGTTCGCACGTCATGGCGTCGTAAGCATCCGCCACGTGGAGGATGCGGCAGGCGAGCGGGATGTCCTCCCCGCTCAGGCCGGCGGGATACCCCGCGCCGTCAAAGCGCTCGAGCGAGTGCCGGATCCAGGGCACGATGGCTTCCAGGCCCTGAATGCGGGAGACCATTTCCGCGCCCCGCACGGGGTTCTGCCTGATCGCCTCCCAGTCGCGCTCGGTGAGCGGCTGCGGCTTGCGGAGCACATGGTCCGGGATCGAGACCTTGCCGACATCGTGGAGGATGGCGGCCATCTGCAGCAGCTCCAGGTCGCGCTCCCTCCAGCCGAGGCGGCCGGCGATGCCGACCGCGTACTCGGCCACCTTCCAGGAGTGCTCGTGCTGGACAGCCATCCGTTCGTCCACCGCGCGCGCCAGCGCCGTGGCCCAGCTCAGCTCCCTGGCGGTCATCTTGATCGGGACGCCTCGGCCGCGCTTGCCGGCGTAGAGGTTGGCGTCCGCGGAGCGCTGCAGCTCGTCCCGATCGGCGCCGTCCGCCGGGAACACCGCCACCCCGGCGGACGCAGGCGCGCGCGCCTCGAGAGCTCGCTGGATGCGGCCGGCCACCACCGCGGAGTCGTCCCGTCCCGCACCGGGAACGATCACCGCGAACTCGTCACCGCCGACGCGGCCGATCGTGTCCATCGGCCGCACCGTCTCCTCCATCACGTCCACGGCCCAGCGCAGCATCTCGTCGCCCGCCGCGTGGCCCCGCGTGTCGTTGACGTCCTTGAAGTGGTCGAGGTCGAGCATCACCAGGCCGACCGGCCGACCACTGCGCAGGGAGCGGCTCAGCTCGCCGTCGAAGCGCTCCTCGAACCCGCGGCGGTTGAGGCAGCCGGTCAGCGGGTCGGCCCGGGACACCAGCGCGAGCGCCGCCCGCCGGCGGTCCTGGTTGCGCGCGTGCCAGCCGCACAGCACGGCGATGCACCCGAGGCAGAGCGCGAAGAAGCCGACGTACTCGGGGTCGGGCCGCTCCCCGGCGATCCCGACGGTCAGGTACGCGACGTAGTCGACCGCGGCGATCGCCACAACCGAAGCGAGCGGGTACGACAGGGCGGCGAACACGACCGGGATGAAGAACATCAGCGCCAGCGGGCTGGTCGACCCGCCGTCGGCTGCCACGACCACGACGGTGAGCGCGATCTGGGTCGCGCTCCAGAGCAGGAAGAAGGGCTCGCGCCAGCGGCTGCGCACCACGCGCTCGTGCGGGATCAGCACGAACAGCAGGGCCACCACCGCCCCGATGCCGAACAGCGAGGCGATCATCTGGCGATCCGGCCGGTCCCAGGTGGCCGCCACGTAGAGCCAGCCCGCCGCGCAGATCACCAGGGTCAGACGCACGCCCGCGCCGATGCTCTCGGCCCGCGCGCGCAGCTCGGAGAAGTCGACTGCGGTCGGCTCGTGCTGATCCGCCATAAGAACCTATCGGCGGCTCTGGGGGCCGCCTTAGGGTTCGCTTAAAGAGGAGTCGAACCGCCCGATGGATGGTACGATCGCCGCGACCGCATCGGCGGATTCTGCTGCGGGGGCTTTGGAGGTCGGCGGGGGTTTTGGAGGTACTGGTGACGGGCAGGCTGCGGCTGGCTCTTTCCGCGCTACTCGTGGGGGTGGCGTGCACGCTCGGCGTCGTGATCGACGCCGGCGCCAGCCACAACGTGACGAACTGGCTCTCGACGGGGCCGAGCGGGGGCAACGGGGCGTTCGACGCGAGCGTGGAGGGCTTCTCCGACGACGGAGCGCGGGCCTTCTTCCAGACCGCCGAGCAGATGGTGGCGGCCGACACCGACTCGAGCGTCGACATCTACGAGCGCAGCGACTCGACCACGACGTTGATCTCCACCGGGCCGGCGGGCGGCAACGGCGCCTTCGACGCGGACTTCTTCGACGCCTCCAAGGACGGCTCGCGGGTCGTGTTCGAGACCAACGAGGCGCTGGTGAGTGCCGACACCGATGGGGGGCTCCGCGACGTCTACGAGCGGGAGAACGGCACCACGAACCTGGTCTCGACGGGGCCGGCGACCCCCAGCGCGCCGATCGACAACTTCTTCGCCGGGATGTCGCAGGACGGCCTGCACGTCTTCTTCCTGAGCTACGAGTCGCTGGTCAGCGCCGACGCCGACGATGGGCGCCGCGACGTGTACGAGCGCTTCAACGGCACCACGAACCTGGTCTCGACCGGTCCGGCCACCACGAATGCCCTCCTCGAGGCGACGTGGGGCGGATCCACGCCCGACGGTGCCAGTGTTTGGTTCACGACCACGGAGCAGCTCGTCAGCAGCGACACGGATTCGGTCAGCGACGTCTATGAGCGGGCGGGCGGCACCACGACGCTCATCTCAACCGGTTCGACCGGGGGGAACGGTGCGGTGAACGCGTTCTTCTCGGCCGCGTCGATCGACGGCGAGCGCGTGTTCTTCAGCACGGGAGAGGCGCTCGTCGGCGCCGACTCGGATGCGTCCCGGGACGTCTATCAGCGCGAGGCCGGGACCACGACCCTGATCTCCACCGGTCCCGACGGGGGCAACGGCGCCCACAACGTCCTCTTCGGGGGCATATCCCTGGACGGGACACGCGTCTTCTTCGAGACCCGAGAGGCGCTGGTCAGTGGAGACACCGACGGCTCCTGCCCGGACACCTCCGAACCGCCCCTGTTCATCCTGCAGTGCTTCGACGTCTATGAGCGGTCGGGCGGCACCACGACCTGGGTCTCGAGTGGCGCCAACGGCTCTCACAACGCCTCCTTCTCGGCGATCTCGCAGGAGGGCGGGCGCGTCTTCTTCGACACGTCAGAGCCCCTCGTGGCGGCGGACGGCGATCCCGACGCCCGCGACGTGTACGAGCGATTCGGCGCAGCCACCAACCTGATCTCGCAGGGTCCCGTCGGCGGCACCGGCCCGCATGCAGCGGCGCTGGTCGGCCTCTCCACGGACGGCACCCGCGTGTTCTTCCAGACCTACGAGCAGCTCGTGAGCACCGACACGGACGCAACCTGGCTCGACGTGTACGAGCGCAACGGCGGCGCCACGACGCTGATCTCCACCGGGCCCGCGAGCACGCACGCCGCCGCCATCCCGATCTGGAGAGGCTCGTCGCTCG
Organism: Solirubrobacterales bacterium; assembly: GCA_050697255.1. Classification (GTDB taxonomy): domain Bacteria; phylum Actinomycetota; class Thermoleophilia; order Solirubrobacterales; family JBBDJG01; genus CAVSXO01. The sequence continues at coordinate 1,413 of JBOGZM010000370.1, read as the reverse complement.
ATGGGACGCGTGCCTTCTTCCAGACGGACGAGCAGCTCACGAGCAGCGACACGGACACCTCCTGGGACACCTACTCCCGGGAGGCTCCGATCGCCGGCTACCCGCGCCCCAAGGCTGCCACCCCGCTGAAGTTCTCACTCGCGCCGGCGTACGCGGAGTGCACGTCGCCGAACCGGACACACGGGCCGCCGCTCGCGCACCCCTCGTGCAACCCGCCCACGCAGACATCCCCGGTGCTGACCGTCGGCACCCCCGACGCGAACGGCTTCAGCGCGCTCTCGGCCAGCGAGGTGCGGTTCAAGACGCGTGGAGCCCCCGCCGCACCGGAGGACTCCGACGTCCTGATGATCATCCGGATCAAGGACGTCCACTGCCGGGTCACGAACGCGGCCTGTCCCGGCGTGCCCGGCTCGGACTTCACCGGACGCGTGCTCGTGCACGCGTCCGTACGGATCACGGACAAGGCGAACGGCGCGTCTGTCACCGAGTCCGCAACGGTCGAGGAGCTGCCGATCGAGGTTCCGGTCGACTGCTTGGCCGTCGGCGGAAACGAGGGCGGTTCGTGCAACGTGAACACGACGATCGACACGCTTTATCCCGGCGCGTTGCTCGACGGGAAGCGGGCGATCTGGGAGTTCGGCGACGTCGCCGTCCGGGATCCCGGCGCGAACGGCACGGGGTACGGAGCAGGCTGCCCGGACACCTGCGGCGACGGCGACGAGCAGGTGTTCATGCGGCCGGGCATCTTCGTTCCGTAGCCAGGCCCCAAGACGCCTTCCGGGCTGCGCCCCGGGGCCCCTTGACTTCCCTTAACGAATTGTGAGAGGGTCGGCCGGATTAGCTGATCGGCTAACGATCAAGGAGGGGGCAGTTATATGAGGAAGTACTTGGGAGCTCTTGCTCTGGTTCTAGCGATTGCGGTGCTCGTGCCTGGGACGGCTATGGCGACGCACTCCAACGGTCAGGGCCCGGGTAAGGACTTCCGTAACTCAAGCACCAAGGGATTTTGCCCAACACCCTTCGGCTCGTTCCCGTGCCAGGTGCACGTCAACGGCCAAGGGTTCAGCGCAACCGGCACCGGCGTGCCGGCCCAGGGCCACTGGTTCATCAGGATCTTCACCGGTGGCTTCCTGGGTCTGCCCGACCCGGTCGAGCTGAGCGGTGAGGTCGTGTGCCTCACGGCGATCGGCAACAGTGCGTGGGAACGGCTGAGGATCGACGAGTCGAACACCGGTCTCGCGCCGCCTGGTTTCACGATCATCGATCGTGGGGTCGACAACGGCGAGGGGGCGAACGACCCCGAGGACGAGGCCACGGGCTTCCTGGCACCACCAGGGGTGACCTGCCCGACGACGCCGCTGACGACGACGCCGATCGTGCAGGGCAACATCACGAACCACGACGGAATCTAGT
>JBOGZM010000369.1:0-3416 GCA_050697255.1 Solirubrobacterales bacterium | reverse complement strand
TCGCCGGTCGAACCTGACAATGGGGCTCCCACCTGACCCTCTGTGTTGAGGCGCGCGCGGAAGGAAGAGAGACAGAACCCTGCGAGCGACGTAAAGCTGGTGTACTCAGCCTACCACCGGGCCCACGACCGCCGCCGCTGTGCCTAAGCCCGGATCGACCAGGTGATGGGGCGCTCCTCGGGCGAGATCCCGTCCGGGTCGTTCAGCTCGACGCCCTCGGGCGGCGCCACCGGCCCGTCGAGGAGGGGGTCGGTCGTCTCCTCCATCCAGCGCCGCAGGCGCCCTCGCATCTCGTCCAGCACCGCGGCGTGATCTGGGTCGCGGGCGAGGTTCGCGGCCTCGTTCGGGTCGAAGATGAGATCGAAGAGCTGCTCCTCGTCGATCTGCCGTTCGGCCCATCCGTGGCGCAGCAGCACGTCCTTGCTGAGGGAGTCATCGGTGTTGGGCAGCACGGGGCGGCCACGGCCGTCGAAGTGGCGGATGTACTTCCAGCGCTTCGTCCTGACGGCGCGCTGCGGCTCGTAGGCGGCGTGGAAGGTGGCCTCCGCGAACAGCGCGTCGCGGAGCTCGTCAACCTCGCCGCGCATCAGGGGCAGCAGCGACTCCCCCTGCAGCCACGGCGGGCGCGCGGCCCCGATCAGGTCGCAGACCGTCGGGTAGATGTCGAGGTGGCTCACCAGCGCGTCCATGACCCGGCCGCCGGTGAACCCGCCCGGCCCGCGCAGGATGTACACGACGCCGAGTCCGCGGTCGTAGAGGGTTGCCTTCGCGCCCGGGAACGCGAGGCCGTGATCGGTCGTGAGGATCACGAGGGTGTTGTCCGTGATTCCGCTCGAGTTCACCGCGTCGAGCACTGTCCCGACGCCCTGGTCCAGGGAGCGCGCGCTGGCCTTGAACGCGGCGATGTCGCGCCGCGTCTCGGGCAGGTCGGGAAGGTTCTCGGGGGGCCGCGAGTAGAGCGCGTCCTGGGCCGACGTGGGCTCGAAGAACTCGCGGTGGGTCTCGAAGAACCCCACCGAGAGGAAGAAGGGGCTCGACGGCGGGTCGGCGATCAGGTCGATCGCGACCGGCGCGACCGACTCCACGTGGTTCTTGCCGATTTTGACGACGTGGTCGTAGCCGATAACGTCCGGCCGCTTGGAGATGTGCTGCTCGCCGATCATCCCGCTCCAGTAGCCGGCGTCGTGCAAGGTGTGCACTATGTGCTGGCTGTAGTCGTTCAGGGAGAAGCCACGATGCGCCAGCCCGAGCATCCCGTTGTTGTGGCCGTACTGGCCGGTGAGCAGCGCCGCGCGGCTGCCGGAGCAGGTCGGCACGGCGCAGAACCCCTGGCGGAACAGCACTCCCTGGTCCGCCAGCAGCTGGATGTTCGGGGTCGGGACGGGGTACCCGTAGGGCTGCACGTAGCGCCCGGTGTCGTGCGAGTGCAGATAGAGGATGTTCGGCAGGGGTTGGGACATCACGGGACGGGAAATAGCAGCGTAGACCCACGTGCAAGTTCGTCCTGCTGAGCGAGTCGAGATGGTCCGCCCCTACTTCGTCTGCACCACACCCCGCAGCGGCAGCACGCTGCTGTGCGAAGCGCTCGCGTTGACCGGAGTCGCGGGGCGGCCGGCGGAGTACTTCGAAGCGCTGGCGCACTCGAACCGCCCCCGCCAGCCGCATGAGTACTTCGACGGCGTCAGGGACCCGCTGATCGGGGCGCTGCTCCCGGCCGGGCCGACATGCCCGGTGGTGCCCGAGCTGGCGCACGCCCGCCGTTACGAGGACTACCTCCACTGGGTACGCGCCGAGGCGACCACGCCAAACGGCGTGCTGGGCGTGAAGCTGATGTGGGGGCATCTCGGCGACCTCGTCGATCGCCTCGGCGGAGATCGGCGCATGCCGCTGGGAACGCTGGAGGCGGAGTTCCCCGGAGCCCGTTACGTGCGGGTGCGGCGCCCGAACAAGCCGCGGCAGGCGATCTCGCTGTGGAAGGCGCTCCAGACCCAGCGCTGGCGCGACGACGGGATCGACGGGTCGGCCGAGGAGCGGTCCCCCGCGTACCACTTCGGTGCGATCGACCACCTGGTGATCCAGCTCACGCGCCACGAGGCGGCGTGGGACGAGTTGTTCGACCAGGCCGGGATCGCGCCGGTGACGCTCACATTCGACGAGATCGCCGACGACCTCCCCGACGCGGTGCAGAGGGTGCTGAGCTTCCTGGACGTCGACTCGCGGGGGATCGCCCCCGTGCTGCCGGGGATGCGGCGCCAGGCTGATCTGTCCTCGCTCGAGTGGCTCCGGCGCTATATGGAGGAGCGTGAACAGCGGCACGCCCAACCCGTCGGCTGAGCGTGCCACTCGTTCGGATCGGTCACACCGTGCGCATCACCGGCGACGGTGCTTGCGCTTCTTGCACCGCATCTTCTGCTTCACCGTCTCGACCTCGCCGTTGGCGTAGTAGAACCTGGCCTTCGCACGCCAGTAGCGATGACATTTGCGCGGTGCCCGGATCAGGTAGTAGCGCCGCTTCTCCCCGCGAATACGCTTCGTGGTCCGCAGGCGGCGCGTCTTCGTGCGCACGGATGTGACGGACGCGTCGGGCGCGAGGGGCAGCGTCTTGATCGGCGGGATCCGGAAGTCGAGCACGTGTCCGTAGCGTCCCTTCCGGCGCTTGATCGTCCCGACCACCACGAACGTGGGGCCGATTTCCGGCAGCACGAAAACGAACACGCGGTCGCGCCCGTGCCTGCGCGTGCCGTTGAACAGCGTCAGCTTCGCGCTCACGTTGTCGAGGATCGGCTTCGCCGAGCCGGTCCCGCGCCCGGTGCCGATCTTCGAGCGCTTGGGGCACCCCTTGGGGCCCCTCTTGCGCAGCTGTGAGAGCCGGCAGTGCCGGAAGCGCTTGCCGTTGAACTTGCCGCCCCGCTGAAGGTAGATCACCTGCCGCGTCATCGGCGGCGGCTGGGGAGCGGCATCGTCCCGGGTGGTCTCGCTCACCCGCAGGCTGATCGGCTTGCCGGCCACCGGGGGCTTCACCTTCACGTCGAAGGTCTGCACGATCTGGCCCGAGGCAACCGCCGTCAGCGCCAGAAGCGCTCCCACCATCGCCACCGCCAGGCCGAGGCGGCGGAATCTTCTCGTTCGCGATCGGAGCTGAGGTTCTGTGGTCATGGATCACCTCCTCGCACGACCGACGTCGTCCGGACGCCGCGTGCGTTCGGTGTCGGTGTCCTTTATTGCCTCCCCCGCCAGCAGCGGCTCTGAATGGGGGGAAACATGTAGATCAGGGTGGGAGCGGCCCCGAGGTCAGGAGGCTGGCGAGGAAAGGCCGGAAACGTGGCGACCTCAGAGGCGGCGGCGCGCGACCGGAGAGCGAACCTCCGGAGCTATAATTCGCCGTCACGGCGCGGGGTGGAGCAGTCAGGTAGCTC
>JBOGZM010000368.1:0-2990 GCA_050697255.1 Solirubrobacterales bacterium | reverse complement strand
TCATGGGACAGGTATGCACCCGGTCCCTCGGGCGCCGCCACGGGGGGTCCGTCAATGCGCACGTTCGCCGTGCAACTCGGCGGAAACCTGCCTGGACAGCGGAAAACCGGCCCGGGCGGCGTCTAGGAAATGAGCGTCTCCACGCGGACAAGTGCCGCCTCTACGCGGGCGACCATGCCGTCGAGCGCCTTGCGCGCCGAGTCGACGCTGTTGGTGGCGCCGGTGAGCGATGAGCGGATCCGCTGGGCGTCGCGCAGGGCGGACAGCGCCTCGTCGGCGGCGTCGCGCACCCCTGCGGCATCCACCTCGAGGCCCTTCTCCTGGGCCATCAGGCAGCGGCAGCGCGCGTAGCGGTAGGCCAGCTCGAGCGCGGCCGGGTCCATGGTCTCCTTGTCGAGGGCGACGATCATCTTGTTGCCCTCGTACTCGTGCAGCTGCTCGCGCCCCGAGGGGACCTTCTCGTCGGAGGCGACGAGCAGGATCGCGAAGCCGGCGTCGCGCTCGTCCAGCGCCGCGTTCAACACCGCCCAGGCCGCGTTCTTCGACAGCCTCTCGTCCTTCGCGTCGATCGCGATGCGGCCCCTGGCGGCGCCGGAGGCGGCGTCGATCTCGATCACGATGTCGCCCTTCTTCCCCCCGCTGGCGGAGCGCTCGTCGCCGACGTGGTGCGCGACGTCGCCGCGGCCGCCGGCCAGCTGCTCGACCAGCTCGAAGGCGTGCTGCTCGAACTCGCGGCCCTTGCCGGTGCCGCGCTCACGCTCCGCGGACAGCTCGAGCTGCGCCTCGCGGGCGTCGTGCAAGCGCTTCACCTCACCCTCGAGCTGGGCGAGCTTCTCGATCAGCCGCTCGTGCGCGGCCCCCGAGCGCTTCACCTCCCGCACGATGGATGCCTTGAAGTCGGCCAGCGGGTTGTGCCCGTCCTGGGCGGAGAACTGGCGCAGCAGGTCCTGACGCGAGTCGCTCAGCGACTTCGCGACCAGCTCCTTCACCTGGTGCTGCACGGCGGTGTTGCGGTCCAGCCCGAAGTGGCGGGTGACCAGCTCCGTGAACTCCCCGGCCTGGGAATCGAGCAGCTTCGACATCGCGCCGCCGTCCTCGCCCAGGAAGCGCTCGAACTGCTTCACGAGCCCCTCCTCGATCGAGCGCGCCCGGTCCGCGAACGACCGCTCCGCCTCCGCGGCCGCGCGCTCGAGCTCGTGGCGCACCGCCTCGACCTCCGCGCCGGTGGCCTCGCGGTCCAGCACGCGGGCGCCGATGGCAAGCGCGTCGGTGACCGTCTCGGCGGCCGCGATGTCACGCTCGATGCGCCGCTCGATCAGCTCGACCAGCGTGCGGTCGTTGACCGCCAGCCCGTCGATCAGCACCTCGTCGCCACGGGTCTCGATCACGGCGCGGCCGGCGGGCGCAAGGGCGCCGTTGGCCTTCTCGTCTATCGCCTGGAGATTCCGCACAGCTTCCATGTCGAACAGCACAAGATATTCCTGACACCCGACGGAACCCGAACAGGGAGAATGTCGCGCCCCATGGCCCCGTCCCGCTCCCGTCGCGCCGTGCTCGCGGCCTGCGCGCTGCTCGCCTTCGGGCCGGCGGCATGCGGCGACGGGGACGACGGTGGGCAGCCGGCCGGGCCCGACGTCGACGCTCAGCCGACCGGCGTCTACCGCTACGCGACCGAGGGCTTCGAGCGGATCGGGGGCCCGCTGCCGGGGCGCCTCAGGTACCCCCCGACCACGACGATCACCGTCGAGCGCTACGGATGCACCCTGAGCGAGCGCTGGGAGGCGCGGCCCGAGCGCTATGCCGAGTGGCGCTACTGCGTCACCGGCGCGACCTGGCGGCTGCGGTCGGTGACCGACTACCACGAGTTCTTCGGCAACGCCCAGCGCCGTGTCTACCGCTGCACCGGCCGCGCCGTCCCGCGCCCGGCGCGGATCGAGGTGGGCTTCCGGTGGACCGACCGCTGCCGCGCGCGGAGGACGACGGCGGTCGCGCGGGGCGAGGTGGTCGACACCGAGCGGGTACGGGTGGCCGGGCAGCGCGTCCCCGCCGTGCATCTGCGCGTGCGCACGCGCCTCGGCGGCGACGTCCGCGGCGCCTACACGATGGACTCGTGGCTGCGGCGCGCCGACGGCCTGCTGCTGCGGCGTTCCTTCACCGGCGACAGCCGCGTGGACGCGATCATCGGCGCCGTGCCGGCCCACGAGGAATACGACCTGCGACTGCGCTCCCTCGTGCCGCGAGACTGAAACCGCGGTGGGCGGGTAGACGACTCAGCGCAATGTTGATCGCGGGGATAATCGCGTTCTGCGTGCTCGTGTTCGTCGTGGCACTCCTGGCGCCGCGCATCTCCCACCATCTCGAGCGGGGCGGAGACGCTCCCCTGCGTGGCGGCCAGCGCGCCGCCGGGAAGGCACCGGGGCCGCTCGGGCGCTGGCTGCAGAAGCCGTTCGGGAAGTCCCGCCGGGCCGTGCACAGGAGCGGCTCGGCCGGCCGCGAGACGCGCTCGAAGCTGGAGAACTGAACGGCGCCCTAGCCACCCGGCTGCGACTCGCCGGCTGAGAACCAGTACGCGATCCCGTCCGGGTTCACGTACACGGGCGCGCCGTTCGCCTCGAACGTGAGCTTGAAGGGGGCGCCGCGAGGAGCCGTCGTGAGTGCCCGCGCCACGCCCTCGACGTCCTCCTGCACGCGCAGCATCAGCTCGCTGTCGCCAAGGAACCTGATCACGGTCGCCATGAAGCCTCCTGGATCGTGTGCTTCGCGCCTTCGGCGCTCGGTGCGCCCGGATGCTATCCGCGCCCGGCGGCGACGGGCTCGCCCGCCTCGGCCAGCACGCGCAACCCGGTGAAGAACACTGGATCGAGGTGGGCGGTAAACGTCGCGGCGCGACGCGCTACGTTCACCGCCCACCCGGCGGAGGCGCCAGGGTAGGGTCGGCGGGTGAGCGAGAACGGAAGCGGCCCGATCGTCTCGACACATGTGTTCACGTT
>JBOGZM010000367.1:0-5625 GCA_050697255.1 Solirubrobacterales bacterium | reverse complement strand
GCCAGCACGCCGCACGTGATCGTCAACAGCCAGCGCTTCCCCATCTCTCTCCTCTCGCGACTCCCAGACCGCAGCGGGGGTGCCCCGGTCGCGCCTATCTTGTCACCATGCGCGCTCGCCGGTTCGGGTTCCCGGCCGCCGTGGTGGCCGCCGTGGTGGTCGCGGAGGCGGCGGTGTGGCTGCTGCGCCCGGACGGCGTGATCGACCCCGTGCCGGTGTCGGAGTCCCGTCACTTCAGCGCCGCCGAGCTCGAGCGGGCCCACGACTTCCGCAGCTCGCAGCGGCTGATCGGGCTCGGGGGGCTGGCAGCGGAGGGCGTCCTGCTGGCGCTGCTGGTGGCACGCCCGCCGCGGCGGGCAGTTGCGCGCGGAGAGCGGCTCGCCCGCGGCCGGCCGTTGGCCGCCACCGCGGTGGTGGGAGTCGGGCTGGTGCTGGCCGTGCAGGTGGCGGCGCTTCCGTTCGGGGCGTGGGCCCACGAACGGGCGGCCGACGTGGGGCTGTCGACTCAGGATTGGGGGGCGTGGACGTCCGACCGCGCGAAGGCCGGTGCAGTCGCCGCGGCGCTGGGAGCCGCCGGCGCGGTCCTGTTCAGCGGCCTGATCCGCCGCTTCCCGCGACGATGGTGGCTTGCCGGGGCGGGTGCCGTGGTGGCGATCGAGGTCGTCTTCGTATGGCTCGCGCCGGTGGTGCTGGACCCGCTGTTCAACCGGTACGAGGAGCTGCCGCAGGGTCGCACCCGCGCAGCCGTCACCCAGCTCGCACGGGAGGCCGGGGTGGAGGTCGGGGACGTGCTCGTGGTGGACGCGTCGCGCCGCACCACGGCCGCGAACGCGTATGTCGGCGGGCTCGGGCCCACCAAACGGGTGGTCCTCTACGACACCTTGCTCGAGCGCTTCGAGCCTGCGCAGGTCGACCTGGTCGTGGCCCACGAGCTGGCGCACGTCAAGCAGCGCGACCTCGCGCGCGGAATGCTGTGGGTGGCGATCGTCGCGGCGCCGGGAATGTACGTCGTGATGCTGCTCACGCGACGGTGGAGCGCGCGCACGGGCGTGGCGCCGGGAGCGCCCGGGTCGCTGCCGGCACTGGCGCTCGCGCTGGCGGCGGTGACGTTCGGGCTGGCGGTGATCTCGAACCAGCTCTCCCGCGCGGTCGAGAACAGGGCCGACGCCTACTCACTGGAGCTCACCGGGAAGACGCGCGAGTTCATCGAGCTGGAGCGGCGCCTGGCGCTCGCGAACGTGGCCGACCCGGACCCTCCGGATGCCTACCGCTTCGTGTTCGCCACCCATCCCTCGACGGTGGAGCGGATCGGCATCGCGCTCGCCTTCGAGCGCCGCCCGCGTTAGCCGGAGCGGCCGAGGACGGTCAGGACCGTGGGCGGTTGCTCCGGCCGCCTACCCGCGGGGCGGGAAGCGGCGCCGGCGGCGCCGGCGCGCCTCGGTGAGCGCAGCCGCGGATCCAAGCGTCTCGTCGGTCACCGGAATGTCTTCGTCGGCCTGACGCGGCGCGTCCGGCTTCTCCGGCTCCTGTGGCGGTGCCTGCTCCCGCTCCACCGCCTCCGTCGCCGGCGGCGCGACCGCCGCCTCAGGCTCCGCGTCGCCACCGTCGAAGGGGGCTGCCTCCGCGTGCTCCACCGCCGTCGCATCCTCGATCGCGGCCTCTCCGGCCAGCTCCTCCTCCACGGCCAGCTGCTCCTCGACGCGGGGCCAGGTTGCCCGGGGCGCGGCGGCCGCCGGTTCCTGCGGCTGGCCCGCCTCGCCCTCGCTGACCCCGGTCGTGGATTCGTCCTCGGTGACGGTGGTGACGGCGAACAGCACGTGTCGCGCCCGGCCTCTGCGCTTCGCCTGGTACATCGCCTGGTCGGAGTTCCGCATCAGGTCCGCGGGCGTCGCCTCCCGGCCGCTCGAGACCGCGATGCCGATGCTCGCGGTGACCGTCGCCTCGTGCCCGTCGATCGGAAACGGCTCGCGCAGCGCGTCCTCGATGCGCTCTGCCACGCCGATCGCATACCGGACGTCGACGATGTCCTCGAGCAGCACCGTGAACTCGTCGCCGCCGAGGCGGGCCACGGTGTCCTCGGGCCGCACGCACGCCCGCACGCGCTCGGCCACCGACTTCAGCAGGCGGTCGCCGGCGTCGTGGCCGAAGCGGTCGTTGATCGGCTTGAAGTCGTCCAGGTCGAGGAACAGCACCGCGACTGCCGCCTTGCGACGGTTCGTGCGCGCCAGCGCGAGCCCGAGCCGGTCCGCGAACAGCGCCCGGTTGGGAAGCTCCGTGAGGCTGTCGTGGAACGCCTGGTGGGACAGCTCGTCCAACCGCTGCTGCTCGGTCGCGCGGAGCGCGGCGTTCTCGACCACGAGCGAGCCCTCCAGCGCGAGCTGCGCGACCAGCTGGCGCTCCTCGTCGGTCCAGCGGCGCGGCGCCGTGGTGTGGCTGCACAGCACGAGGCCGAGCGCCCGTTCCTCCGCCAGGAGCGGGAATGCGACGTAGGACTTCAGCCCCAGCGCCTCCACGAGCTCGGGGGGCAGGAGGCGGCTGGCGGCGGCGTTCTCGATAAAGATCGGCTTGGCGTCGCGCGCGGCGATGCGCCACAGGCGAAACTCCTCCGCCGCCAGCCCGCCCGCGTGCGAGCGCAGCGTGCGCTCGAGGTCGCCGTTGGCCCCGACGGTCTTCAGGTGCCTGATGCGGTCGTGCTCGTCACGCATCAGCACGGTGGCCTGCTCGGCCTCGATCGCCTCCTGGGTGACCCGGGCGAGCGCCTCGCCGGCCTCCTCCACCGACACGGCCCGCGAGCCCTCCTCGAACAGCCGGCGAATTGCCGTGGCGGCACGCAGATGCGAGGTGCGCTCGGCGCTCATGCGCGCTTGCTCGATGGTCGGCGCGATGTGGGCGGCAGCCGCCGCCACGAGCCGCACGTCCTCGGGGGAAAGGCTCTCGGGCTGTGAATCGTCCACGATCAGCACGCCGACCGCGCGCGGCGGGCTGCCGATCGCGACCGCGATCAGGGACTCGATCCCCAGGGTGTCGGCCCACCAGCCGGCGACCAGCGGCGACTGCGACGAGTCGGTGACGACCGGCTCTCCCGAATGCAGCGCCGCCTCGGTGGCGGGCAGCACCGCGGGCGCGCGGCGCATCAGCTCCCACTCGGTCAGGTCGCGCGAGCCGTCCGCGTATCGCGAGGCCGCGACCTGAAGCCTGCCCTCCTGGAGCAGGAACACCGTCGCCCGGCGTGCTCCGGCCATCGCCGCCACCCGCTGGCACAGCATGGTCAGCATCTCTTCCATGGAACCGGCCGCGAGAGCGGCCTCCGTCAGCCCCAGCAGGAACTCGGCCTCCGCGCGCTGGCGATCGCTCTCGATCGCGCCCGACACGCGGCTCACGGCGGCGGCCACGAGCGGGAGCAGTGTGTGCAGCTCGGGCGAGGCCCCGCGCACGGCAGGCTCGATCGTGAGCATGCCCACGGCGCGCCCGGCAAGCAGCGGCTCGAAGCGCACCGAACCCATCGCGAGCTCAGCGGCGAGGTCGGGCGGGATGCGGTCGTCGGCCTGGGCGTCGGCGATCTCGACCGGGCGGGCCTCGAGCAGGACGCTGACCGCCGCCGGCAGCTCGTCGAGCGGGATCTCCGGCCATTCCGCGACCACGTCGTCGATCGCCCCCGGGGAGTCCGCCGCATAGGGGATCACGGCCTGTCGCGGGGCGTCGTACAGCCACACGATCACGCGGTCCGCGCCCACGGCCTCGCGCACGGCCCGGCAGAGGCGGCCCACCCACTCGCCGGCCTCTTGCCGCGATACACCTAGCTTGTCCACAGAAGATCCGCCCGCCATGGCTTCCCGCCGCGCCCGAAGCGGCGCGCCGATGTTATCTACCAGCGTAGTCCCGCGGCGAGCTTGCGGCGAGCCGTATTCTCGCTCTGGATGCGGCCTCGGCGTCGCTCAGGCGGTCGAGGAGTGGCTGCGCTCGTCCCCGCCCGCCGGCTCGCCCCCACGGTACTCGGGGAGGTTCTTGATGCCCTCGCGGGTGGACCACTTCGCGTAGTTGTCCTCGAGCGCGTCGATCAGCTCCCGCACGAACTTCGGCGAGGCGCTGATGCGCGATACGACCACGCCGGGGATCTCGTCCTCGTCGATGTCGTGGTCGAGCCGCGCGAAGGTAATCGTGAACTCGTAGTCGGAATGGCTGATGTTGGCGAAGTTCGCGTACGCGCCCGCCATCGCCTCCGGCGACATGTGCATGTTGATGTGGCGCTCGCGCTCGCCGTCCTCGGCCATCGCCCCCTAGTATCGCACTGTGCGGCTGGTGGTGATCACCGTGGGGAAGTCGAGGCCGCCGTTCGCAGACGACCTGGAGCACTACGGGGCGCTGCTGGGGCGCCAGGCCCGGCTCGAGCAGGTGGAGCTGGCGGAGGGGGCGGAGGCGGCCGCAGTCCTGCGGCGGGTGCCCAAGGGGGCGCACCTGTGCGCGCTGGACCGCGAGGGGGAGGCGATGCCGAGCGAGCGGCTCGCAGAGTGGCTCGCTGAGCGACGCATGTCGCGGAGGGACCTCGCCTTCGTGGTGGGGGGTCCGTTCGGGCTCGACAGGGCCGTGCTCGAGGGGGCGGACAGCAGGCTCTCGTTCGGCCCCATGACGCTCCCGCACCAGCTCGCGCGGGTGGTGCTGCTGGAGCAGCTGTTCCGCGCCCACAAGATCCTGGCCGGCGAGGCTTACCATTACTAGCTTGAGCCAGAAGAGGATGCACCCCACCCGCATGACCGAGCGCTTCCAGACGCGCGTCGGCCTGCGACCCGGTGCCACCGCACGGAACGAGATGCTCTTCTTCCTGCGCCGGATCGCGCTGCTGGTGGCGTCCGTCGCGGCGCTCGTGCTGGTCGGCGGGGCGGCGCTGGCCGCGTTCGAGGACGTGTCCTACTGGCGCGGCGTCACCTGGGCGCTGGACACGGTCGCGACGATCGGGGCGATCTCCGACGCGCAGACCGTCGCCGGCGATGTCACGAAGATCCTCCTGACGATCTTCGGCGTGGGTACGATGTTCTTCGTCCTCGTCACCATGACGGAGCTGTTCGTCGCCGGGGACCTGTCTGGACTGCTCGACGAGCGCCGCATGCAGAGCAAGATCGCCCAAGTCAAGGACCACTACCTGATCTGCGGGTTCGGACGCGTCGGCCGGCAGGTCGCCAAGGACCTGCGCGCCGGGGGCGTGCCGTTCGTGGTGATCGATGACAACCCCGATGTACGGGAGTACGCCGAGGAGGAGGACGTGCTGCTGATCGAGGGGCGCGGCTCGGACGACGAGACGATGCAGGAGGCCGGCATCGAGCGTGCGTGCGCGGTGGTCGCGTGCGTCGACTCGGACGCCGAGAACATCTTCGCCACCCTGACGGCACGCGAGCTGCGCCCGGACATCCCGATCGTCGCCCGCGCGGCGGTCGAATCCTCGGAGCGGAAGCTGATCCGGGCGGGCGCGAACGAGGTCGTGTCCCCGTACAAGGCGAGCGGACGCACCATGGCCAGCCTCGCGCTTGCCGCGCCTGAACGCGCCGGGGTCAGGAGCATGCGCGCGGTTGCGAGTGACGGCGCAGAGAGCTCGGCCACCCCCTCGTGACGACACGCTCCGCTGAGCCCGCC
>JBOGZM010000366.1:0-5849 GCA_050697255.1 Solirubrobacterales bacterium | reverse complement strand
GCGTGGTGGTCGAAGGCGACCACCTCGACGCCGGCGCGGCTCGCCAGCTCGCCGAGCTCGCCCAGCCGCTCGGGGTCCGTGACCTCCACGAGCACCAGCCGGCGCACGCTGTCGCGCTCGAGCGCGGACGGCTCCACGGCCGGGATCTCGTCCGCGTGCAGGTTGTAGAACTCGCGCACGTTGCGGTTCACCCCTCCGTGCAGGCAGATCCGGGCCCCCGGGTACAGCAGCTGCGCGGCGAGCATGCCGGCGAACGCGTCGAAGTCCGCGTTCGGGTGTGAGACCACCAGCGTCTCGACTGCGACGGTTGCGCTCATGCGACCGATTGTAGGTTTCCCCAGCGAGCGCCGAAGGCCCGAAGTGCTTGGCGTTGGGTCTGGGCTAGGCGGTGCCGGGGGCCGGCAGCTGCCGCCGCGCGACACCGGGACGCGCGGCGCGCCGCGGCACGTAGAGCCGGACCGCGAGCCACACGGCCGGCGGCACCGTGGCGGCGAGGTAGAGCGCGTTCCGGAGCGCCAGCTCGTCGGCCCAGCCCGCCTTGTAGAGCGCGTAGTAGATCGTCGCCGAGCACAGCATCGACACCAGCGGCGGGCCCCGGCGCGCGAGTCCCTCCCATGCGGTGAGTGAGAGCAGGAAGGGCACGTGGTAGTAGACGTTGTTGACCGGGTCGAGCAACGAGCGCAGCAGGAACAGGAGGGCCAGCAGCGCAAGCGCGTCGTCCGGGGTGCGGCGGCGCGAGAACCACCACGCGGCCGTCAGCGGCAGCGCCAGCGCGACGATCAGCGGGTGCATCAGGTGCGCGAGCCAGAGCGGCAGCACCCTCACGCTCACGACACGTTCGTCGCCCCCGATCGAGATCACCCGGTCCTGGCTGTCCGCGAGGGGCCACAGCAGGTTCCACGGGTTCACGCTCTGTCCCCCCCAGGCGGCCTGCTGCGTCGTCTCCGAGAAGCCGGACAGGTTCCCCGCGATCAACGGGAGGGTCAGCACGGCCGCGACCGCTCCGGCGCAGGCCGCCAGCCGCAGCCGCTGCGCGGGCACGGCCGCGAGCGCCGGGAGCACCGCGATCAGCGCCCATTGCTTCGTGGCCAGCGCCAGGCCAAGGAGGACGCCCGCGCGGCCGGAATGGCCCCGCAGCGCGGCGAGCACGGCGCCCGCGCACAATGCACCGCCGAGCAGCTCCTCGGGATGGCCGAGCGCGAGCGCCTCGCGGGTGAGCGGGTTCACCATGCTGAACGCGACCGTCGCAATGCAGGCGACACGCCCGGCCCCGCGCCGCTCCATCCAGCGGGCGATCGCCAGGCCGAGCACCCCGGCGGCGGCAACGCAGGGGATCGACCCGAGCTGGTAGGCGAGCAGCTCGCCGCCTCCGGTCAGCTCCGCCACGGCCGCAAACGGCAGGCGCACCAGCACCGACAGGCTGCCCATCAGCGGCTGGCTCGCGATCGCGGCTCCGAGGTCTCCGTCGAGCAGTGCGCGGATCGTGGGGCCCGCGTCGCTCGGGTAGTCGCCCGTCGAGGAGTTCAGGAGGGATAGAAGCGTCGCGACGACCCCGATTCCGAGCAGCGCCGGGACGGTCGGCAGGCGAGACCTCATTTGGTGGCTATCGGCATCCGCGCCGGCCCGCCCAAGCCGGCGGCGGCGTCGTGTTAGGTTTCTGGCGCCGGCAGGGTTCCCCCGCGGAAGGAGTGATGGCAATGGCAGTCGAGGTGGGTCAGGAGGCGCCGGACTTCACGCTCCGGGACGAGAACGGCGAGGAGGTGCCGCTGTCGTCGCTGCGGGGCCGCAACGTGGTGCTGATCTTCTTCCCGCTCGCGTTCAGCGGGATCTGCACCAAGGAGCTACACACATCCACCGACCTGGCGGAGAAGTTTGGCGCGGCCGGCGCGGAGGTCTTCGGTGTCTCGATCGACAGTCCATATGTGCTGAAGGCGTTCAAGCGCGATGAGGGCTTCGACGTGCGCTTCCTGTCCGACTTCCACCCCAAGGGGCAGGTCGCGGACGAGTACGGCGCGTACATCCCCGAGGCTGGCATCGCCACGCGTGCCACGTATGTGATCGGCAAGGACGGGAAGGTCGCCTACAAGGCGCTCAACCACCCCGGCGAGATGCGCGACCAGAACGCGATCATCGACGCGCTCGCGGCCTGCCCGGTCTAGCGCGACCGCAACCGGTAGACGGGGCCGTTGAGCGAGGTCGCGTACACGCGGCCGCGCGCGTCTTCGCCGAACGAGCTGAGCTCCGCGACGCGCAGGTTGTGTGCGCGGTCACCGGTGGCACGCCCGCGGCGGACGCGCAGGCTGCGGATGCGCCCGGCGCAGTAGTCGCCGTACACGTAGCGCCCCGCGAGCGCCGGCAGGGCCGGGTCCCGCACGACCACTCCACCCGTCACCGAGCATTCGCCGCCGCTGCGCCCGTACGTGTGAACCGGCGGTGACGCGCCCGGGCAGTTCCGCGACTCCTCGAACCGGCGGCGGCCCTCGAAGCAGCTCCAGCCGTAGTTGCGCCCCCGCGCTCCACCGCGGCGGGCGAAGTCGATCTCCTCGACCGCGTTCTGGCCCACGTCGCCGATGTAGAGGTTGCCGTTGCGGCGGTCGAACGAGAAGCGCCAGGGATTGCGCAGGCCGTACGCGTAGATCTCGTTCCGCCCGCCGCGGCCCACGAACGGGTTCGAGTTCGGTGACCGGTACGGGCTCGATCCGGCGGCGCGCGGGTCGATCCGCAGGATCTTGCCGAGCAGCGAGTCGAGGTTCTGGGCGCGGTTCTCGGGGTCGCCGGCGGAGCCGCCGTCGCCGGTGCCGATGTACAGCAGTCCATCCGGCCCGAACAGCAGGAGGCCGCCGTTGTGGTTGGGGTACGGGTCCGCCATCAGCAGCAGCTGCCGCCGAGTCGACTTGTCGGCGCGGTTCGGGCTCCCGCTCGAGCGCCTGAACTCCTGCACGCGCTGGTCGCCGTTGCGGTCGGTGAAGTAGACGTAGAAGCGCCCCGAGCGGCGGTAGTCGGGCGCGAACGCCATCGAGAGCAGGCCCTGCTCGCCGCCCGCGGTGACCTCGCCCGACAGGTTCAGGAACGGCCGTCGGACCCGCTTGCCGCCCAGCAGCAGGACGATCCGGCCGCTCTGCTCGACGATGAACACCCGGCGCCTGTCGCCGGGCGGCGCGGTCACGTACAGCGGGTCCCGAAAGGTGCCGACGCGCTGCAGCCGCACCCCGCGGGCCGCCGCCTCTCCGTCACCGGTCCCGGCGCCGCGTGACCCTCCCTCACGTTCGCTCGGGGTCGGGGCGAGGCTCTGCTCGAGCTCGTCCTCGCCGACCCGCAGCCCGACGATCAGGGCTCCCATCAGCAGCAGGGGCACTCCGAGCAGCAGCAGGAAAGTGCGTATTCGCATTTGAGGCAGGTATTGGGGCAACGCGGGGCTCCGCAGGTTGTTACCAGACAGGATGACGCGCCGCGCCGGAACGACAGCCGCTCGCAACCGGCGGGATGCCGCTGGCAGCCGCTCTACCCTTGGCCCGATGTTCATCTCCGAGCGCCGCCGCCGGCGCCGCCTGCCGCTGGTGCTGGCAGTCGCGCTGCTGGCCCTTGCGGGCGCCGCGCTGGCGGCGTTCCTGATCCTGAGCAACCGCACGGACGACGTGCGCCGCGGCGAGGAGGTCGAGTTCCGCGCGCCGCCCATGAAGCGCCCGACGGTGGACGACACCATCGACTGGCCGGTCTACCACTATGACCTGGCCCACACCGGCTACCTGCCCGCCAAGGTGGGACCCCCGTTCAAGGAGCGCTGGGTGTTCTCCGGCCAGGTGCTGATGGAGTTCCCGCCGATCGTCGTGGACGGGAGCGTCTACTTCATGCGCAACAACGGCGGCACGTACCGGCTCGACGCCGACACCGGCAAGGTGATGTGGAAGAACCAGATCGGCAAGCTGTCCGCCACGTCCCCCGCGTACTGGCGCAAGCGGCTGTTCGTCAGCTCGCTGTCCGGAAAGATCGTGTCGCTGCGCGCCCGGGACGGGAAGGTCATGTGGCAGAAGCAGCTCGGCAGCCGCACGGAGTCCTCGCCGATCGTGCGTCGCGGCGTCGTGTACTTCGGCACCGAGGGCGGAGAGCTGTACGCGCTGTTCGCGAAGACCGGACGCGTGAAGTGGAAGTACAGCGCCTCCGGGTCGATCAAGGCGTCGCCGGCCCTGTCCGGCTCGACGCTCTACGTGGGCGACTACAGCGGGCGGATGTACGCGGTCTGGGCCCGCACCGGGCGGGAGCGCTGGTCAACCGGCACGTCCGGGTCCAAGTTCGGCTTCGCGGCGG
Source organism: Solirubrobacterales bacterium (assembly GCA_050697255.1). GTDB lineage: Bacteria > Actinomycetota > Thermoleophilia > Solirubrobacterales > JBBDJG01 > CAVSXO01. The sequence continues at coordinate 1,544 of JBOGZM010000366.1, read as the reverse complement.
GGAACTTCTACTCGACCCCGGCGGTCGCCTTCGGCCGCGTGTACGCGGGCAACACCGACGGGAAGGTGTACTCGTTCGGCGCCCGCACCGGGAACCTCGCCTGGTCTCACTCGACCGGCGGATACGTCTACTCCTCCCCGGCGGCCGCGAACGTGCCCGGGACGCGGCCCACCGTCTACGTCGGGTCCTACGACGGCAACCTGTACGCACTCGATGCGCGCACGGGCTCGACGCGCTGGACCGCTCGCGGCGGGGGACGGATCTCCGGCGGCCCCTCGGTGGTGGGCCGCATCGTGTACTTCGCCGATCTCGACTCGAAGGCGACCTACGGGGTGGACGCCCGCAACGGCAAGCTGGTGTTCAAGCGCAGCCGCGGCTACTACAACCCGGTCGTCTCGGACGGCAAGCGGCTCTACGTGACCGGCTACGCGAGCGTCACGGCGCTCGACCCGGTCAAGGGCGGACGTTCCCGGCGCTAGCCGTCCCACGGCCGGGCGATTGCGCCCGGCACGCCGGGGAACCGCCACTTTCCGCGCGCGGATGTGTTTCTTGAACGCAACCAACCGGAGGATCGCAATGAGCCGAAACAGATCGCACATGACGCTGATCGCCCTGGCCGCCGCCGCGCTGGCGCTGCTCGGGACGGCGGTGCTGGCCTGGGCGCAGCCCATGCGCGGGACCAGCGGGGCGGACACCCTCACCGGGACCGACTTCCGCGACCGGATCGTGGCCCGGGCCGGTGACGACACGGTTGACGCGAAGGCGGGGCGGGACCGCGTCCGCGGCGGAAAGGGAAACGACACCATCGACGCCGGCGCGGGCTCTGACCGGGTCTTCGGCCACCGCGGCGACGACACGCTGTCCGGAGGCTTTGGGCGCGACGTGATGCTCGCCGGCCCCGGCGTCGACACGGTCGACGGCGGGCCGGGCCGCGACAGCCTGTGGGCACTCGCCCGCATCGACGTGACGGGCGCCTCCGGCGAGCCGACCGACACGGTCAACGGCGGCCCCGGCAACGACCGGATCCACGTCCGCGACGGCGAGGCCGACAAGGTCACCTGCGGACCCGGCCGCGACGTCGTCCGCGCCGACCGCAAGGACGTGATCGCCGGCGACTGTGAGGTCACGAAGCGCCGCGCCCCGCGCCCCGGCGACGACGACCGAGAGGACTAGCCCCCGCCCCGAGCCCCTCGCGTGGTGACGTAATACTTGGCCCGTGAGGGTCTTGGCGGTGGCAGCCGTGCTGGGCGCGATCGGCGTCGGTGCCGCGATCCCGCTCGTGTTCGGTGATGAGTCGAGCTCGGATGGACGCCTGGCAAGCGCGGCCGACGTCCAGCGCCTATTGCGCTCCGGCCTGGAGCGCTACGCCCGCGAATACGAGCGGCGGCCGGACCTGGTCACATGCCGGCAGACGGCCGGGTCGTACTCGTGCGAGGCGACGTACGTCCGCCGCGGGCGGGACGAGGCGCTGGTCTCCGGCTACGACCTCACGATCTTCCCGCTTCACGATCCGCCCACGCCGGACGAGCGGGAGTACCTCCGCC
>JBOGZM010000365.1:0-5947 GCA_050697255.1 Solirubrobacterales bacterium | reverse complement strand
CCGAGATGCTGCACGAGGGCATGCGCCTGACCGAGATCGCACAGGTGATCGGACGGGCGCACGGCGTCGAGGCGGACGTCCTGCCGATGAGCGACGAGCCGGTGCAGACGTACGTGCGCACGCAGGGCGAGTGGCGCCACTTTCAGGAGTACCTGATCCTCCAGCGCTCCCAGCCCCCGCTCGAGGGTGTCGAGTTCCGGGGCGCCGAGCAGGCGCCGGTGACCCCCGAGGTGCAGGAGGCGATCGCACAGGCGGAGGCGATCGTGATCGGTCCCTCCAACCCGATCGCGAGCATCGGCCCCATGCTCGAGGTGTCCGGGATGCGCGCGGCGCTTGCGAGCGCCGACGCTCCGGTCGTGGCGGTCAGCCCGCTGGTAAGGGGGCGGTCTGTCAAAGGCCCCACGGAGGCGTTTCTCTCATGGGCGGGTCACCCCGTGGACGACGGCGGCGTGGCAGCCTGCTACGCGGGCATCGCGGCGGGCATGGTCGTCGACCGCGCCACCCCGACCGGCCCGGCCTCCACCACCGGGATCGTGCTGAGACAGACCGACACGCTGATGCCGGACGGCGAGGCGCGCGTGAGTCTGGCGCACGAGGTGATCGAGTTCGCGCTGTCGCTCGGGGGATAGGTTCTTCCCGAGACCGTGTCCACCGCAGTCATCCTCCCCGTCAAGAGCTTCGCCAACGCGAAGCAGCGCCTCGGCGGCAGATACGGCGGTGCGCAGCGCGCGGTCCTGGCGGCGGCCATGGCGGAGGACGTGCTGAATGAGCTGGTGCGCGCGGCGCTGGGACCGCTCATCGTGGTCTCGGGTGAGCCGGAGGTCCCGGTCGGCGACGCTGTGACCGTGGTCGACGAGCGGGAGGCGGGACAGTCGGCCGCCGCGCTCCTGGGCCTGGCCCGCGCGCGGGAGCTCGAATGCGAGCGGGCATTGCTCGTTCCGGGCGATTGCCCGCTGGTCGACGGCGGGGAGCTGGGCGAGCTGGCCGCCCGTGCGGAGTCCCTCGACGTGGTGATCGTGCCCAACCGCCACGGCACGGGGACAAACGGGCTGGCGCTCCCCACCGACACCACGTTCGAGCCGCAGTTCGGGCCGGACTCCCGCGCCCGCCACGTCCGGCAGGCGCAGTCCAGGGGACTCCGTCACGAGGTGATCCGCGTGCCGAGCCTGGAGCTTGACGTCGACACGCTCGAGGATGCGGCGGCGCTGGAGGTCGCCCTCGCGCGCTTTCCTTCCCGGGCACCGCGCACCCGCGCGGCGCTCGCACGCGCGACCGTATGACGCTGAGGCTTGCGGCGGAGCCGATCCCCGGCCTGCCGGAGATCGAGCCTGGAGACGACCTGGCGGCGCTGATCGCCGCCGCGGACGTCGCCGTGGGCGCCGGCGATGTCGTGGTCGTGAGCCAGAAGGCAGTGTCGAAGGCGGAGGGCCGAGTCGTGCGGCTCTCCGACGTGACCGCCTCACCGCGCGCGCGTGAGCTGGCCAAGCGCCTCGGCAAGGAGCCCGAGGTCGTCCAGCTGGTGATCGATGAGAGTGCCGAGATCCTGCGCGCCGAGCGCGGAGTGCTGATCACGCGCACCCGGCACGGCCTGGTGTGCGCGAACGCCGGCGTGGACCGCTCGAACGTGCCCGGCGATGACCTCGCCTGCCTCCTCCCTGTCGATCCGGACGCGTCCGCGCGCAGCATTCGCGCCGCGTTGCCCGGCCGGCCCGCGGTCGTGATCGCCGACAGCTTCGGCCGGGCCTGGCGCCTCGGCCAGGCGGATGTCGCGATCGGCTGTGCCGGCCTCGCCCCTCTCGACGACCGGCGCGGCAGCACAGATCACGGCGGGCGCGAGCTCGCGGCGACGATCGACGCCGTCGCCGACCAGGCCGCCTCGGCAGCGGCCCTCGCCCGCGACAAGGCCGGGCGCGAGGCCGTGGTGGTGGTGCGGGGACTCGAGCGCTACGTGACGCAGGAGGACGGCCCGGGCGCAGCGGCGATCATCCGGCCCCTCGACGAAGACCTGTTCACCTAAAGCCGCGCAGGACGCGACGAACACCGCCCACCTCGATGGGAGCTGGGGCTCGAGGTGCATCGCTCACGGATGTCCAGCCCCGGCGACTTCACGGAGCGCGACGGCATCCGTGTGACCACCGTGGCCCGCACCCTGCTCGACCTCGCCACGGTTCTCTCCAGGCGCGAGGTCGCCCGTGCCGTCGACCGCGCGGAGCGGCTCTACCTCTTCGACCTGGGCTCAGTGGAGGAGGTGCTCGCGCGGGCCCGAGGCCGGCGCGGCGCCGCAGCTCTGCGCGCGGCCATCGCCGCATGGCGGCCGCGCCACACCTGCAGCGAGTTGGAGGATCGGTTCCTGGAGTTGCTGGCGTCCACCGCCCTTCCGCTCCCGCGCCTCAACGTGCCGGTCACCGGCGAGCGCGACGAACAGGAGGTCGACGCGTTCTGGCCCTCGCAACGGCTGGTGGTCCAGCTCGACGGGTTCGCCTACCACCGCACCCGCCGCGATCGCGAGCGCGATGCAGCCACCGACGCCGACCTCGAGCTGGCCGGCTTCCGCACTCTTCGCCTTACCTGGGACGACGTCACCGTGCATGACGGCCGCACCGTTCGCCGGCTCCGACGCCTCATCGTCTCTGGTAGGTGACCGCCAGCCCGCCGCCGATCGTCATCGTCAGCACCGGACCTCTGCGCCCCCTCCTCACCGACCACCCGTATTGCTGCGTGAACTTCTCGAGTGGCCGCTTGTAGTTCCGGTCCGGCTCGGCGGGGTCACGGAGCTCCTTCGTGCCGGCCCGCGGTCGAAGCCGGAGGGTGCTGCCACGCGCGATCGCGGTTCCGCGCGCCACGATCCTGAACGTGGAGAGACCGGACAGTCGCCTTTGCCGCTGCTCCGACGAGTGCCTGTACGTCCCGTCACGGCGGAACACGTATGACAGCTCGTATTCGCCGCGCTTGGTAGCGGTCCACGTTCCAATGAGCTCGGCGGGGAACTTCCCCGAACGGCTGGAAGCCGGCCTGTCGGGCAGCGGCTGCGGATCGGCAGACCCTCCCCCGCAGGAGACCGCGGCCGGCGCTGCGACGGCGAGCCCGAGTAGCAGCGCGCGCCTCATGGCACGAGCACCGCAGCGCCACGCAGCTGACCCGACTTCAGCTGCACGAGGGCCTCGTTGGCGTCCTCGAGCGGGAACTCCTGGACGGTGGTCCGGATCCGCAGCCGGGACACGAGCTTCATGAACTCGTGCCCGTCGGTGCGCGTGAGGTTCGCGACGCTGCGCAACACGCGCTCTCCCCACAGCAGCTCGTAGGGCAGCTCCGGGATCGGGCTCATGTGGATTCCTGCGCACACCACGGTGCCTCCCCGGCGCACCGCGCGCAGGGCCGCGGGGACCAGCGATCCGGCGGGCGCGAAGATGATCGCGGCGTCGAGCGGTACGGGCGGCGCCTCATCAGAACCACCCACCCACCTTGCTCCCAGCTCCCGCGCGAACGCCTGCGCCTCCGCTCCCCGCGTGCAGACGAACACGTCGTGGCCGAGGTGCCGGGAGACCTGTGCCACGATGTGGGCGGAGGCCCCGAACCCGTACAGGCCCAGCCGTGGCGGTCCGTCGAGCTCCTCGATCTTCGTCAACCGCAGCGCCCGGTAACCGATCACCCCGGCGCACAGGAGCGGCGCCGCCTGGAGGTCGGGATAGCCGTCGGGCACCGGCAGGACGAAGCCGGCCCGCGCCGTCGCGTACTCCGCGTAGCCGCCGTCACGCTGGTAGCCCGTGAACGTCGGGCGGTCGCAGAGGTTCTCGTCGCCGTGACGGCAGTAGGGGCACGTGCCGTCGGTGCCGCCCAGCCACGGGACCCCGACGCGGTCGCCCACCGCCGGCTCCTCCACCCCCTCCCCCACCCGATCCACTGCTCCCACCACCTGGTGCCCCGGCACGAGCGGCAGCTTCGGCTCGGGCAACTCGCCCTCGATCACGTGCAGGTCGGTGCGGCAGACGCCGCAGGCGCGCACCCTCACCAGCACCTCCCCGGGACCCGGCTCGGGCACGGGCCCGTCGCGGACCCCCAGGGGCCGCGACTCCACCGGCGCCGCCGCCTCCAGCACCATTGCGCGCAACGGCTAGTACCTCTCGAGGATGTTGTAGAGCGTGTCTCGCTGGGCCGGCCGGCGCCCGCCGCGCCGCGCCGCCTCGATCAGCTGTGGCGGGTCCAGCCGCACTCCGTGCTGGGAGCCCGCCATGCGCGAGATCGACTCCTCCATCAGCGTGCCGCCGAGGTCGTTCACGCCCCAGCGCAGCGCTTCGGTCGCGGCGTCGAGCCCCATCTTCACCCAGCTCGCCTGGAGGTTCGTGACGGTCTCCCCGAGCGCGAGCCGGAACACGGCCGTGTGCTTCAGGTTCTCCTCGCGCGAGATCTCCTCGATCCCATGCGTGCGTCCCAGCAGGGTGTGGAACTGGTTGAAGCTCAGCGGCACGAACTCGGTGAACCCGCCGGTGCGCTCCTGCAGCTCGCGCACGACCCGCATGTGCTCCGCCAGCTCCCACGGCTCCTCGATGTGGCCGAACATCACGGTGACCGTCGAACGCAACCCGCTCGCATGCGAGGCCTCGATGATCTCCACCCATCGGCCCACCGGAAGCTTGTTCGGGGAGATCCGCTCGCGCACCCCGTCGTGCAGGACCTCGGCCGCGGTGCCCGGCGTCGAGCCGAGCCCGCATTCGCGCAGGTACTCGAACACGTCCCCGGGCGGGCGGCCCGAGCGCTCGCACATGTAGTGCACCTCCATCGGGGAGTAGGCGTGCAGGTGCACATCGGGCGCGGCCTCCTTCGCGAGCCGCAGCCAGCGCCCGTAGTGCTCGAGCGTGTAGTCCGGGTGGATGCCGCCCTGCATGCAGATCTCGGTCACGCCGAACTCCGCCGCCTCGCCCACCTTCGCGACGAAGTCGTCCTCCTCCACCAGATTGGCGTCGGGCGAGCGGCGGCCCTGCCCGAAGCCGCAGAAGGCGCAGCCCACCTGGCATACGTTGGTGAAGTTGATGTTGCGGTTGACGACGAAGGTCGCGGTGTCGCCGGCGAGCCGCGCGCGCAGCTCGTCCGCCGCCAGGCGCATGTCCTCGATCACCTCGGGCCGCTGCTCGGCGAAGAGCGCGGTGAGCTCGGCGTGGCTGAGCGCATGGCCGTCGCGCGCCTTCTCGATCGCACCAGGCGCAAGCGAGACCTCGATCGGCGCGCCGTTGCGGCGCCCGGAGCCGCGCCGCGGGATGAACGACCAGTAATGCGACTTGATCGTGTCGAGCACGCCCTGCGCGATCCAGTCGGGCTCGATGTACTGCGGGTAGACGCACAGGCGCTCGGTGAGCGCGTAACCCTCCTGCTTCAGGCGCTTGCGCACCTGGTGCGGGCTCGGGAACGGATGCTCGGGCGAGATGTGGTCGCCGTTGGCCGACAGGCCGCCGAGGTCGGTCGCTCCCTCGCGCACCAGGTCGGACCACCAGTCCGACAGGTTGGGCGGGATCTGGACCCCGACGTCGGGCATCACCTGACGGCAGTGGCGCACGAGCCGCCTCAGGTCCTCGATCGTGATCGGGTTCGCCCACTCGGGGAGCGGTGCGTCGCGCGTGACTGCTTCCCCGTTGCCGGACCAGCGCTCGCGCGCGGCACGATCGGCGATCTCACCCACCTCCTGGCCGTGGTAGCGGGGGTGCGGGACGAAGTTCTGGAGGATCACCTCCTGGATGTGGCCGTGGCGCGAGTGCACCTCGGCGAGGGCCTCGAGCGACGCCATCCGCTCCTCCTCGGTCTCCCCGATGCCGACCAGGATGCCGCTCGTGAACGGGATCCGCAGCTCCCCGGCCTGACGCAGCATCTTGAGCCGCGCCTCCGGGTGCTTGGTCGGCGAACCCTGATGAACCACGAGATCCGGGTTGACCGACTCCAGCATCAGCCCCTGTGAGGC
>JBOGZM010000364.1:0-3884 GCA_050697255.1 Solirubrobacterales bacterium | reverse complement strand
CACCCAGCACCGGGCGCGTCGTGCCCATGATCAGGCGCAGGTCCTGCACGTGGAGGTGGTCGAAGCTGACATAGTCGATGTCGGCCGGCGTCAGGCCGCACCTGGCGATCGCCTCCTCGACCGTGTTGTAGAAGGTCGCGAACACCTTGTACGACAGGAACTCGCCGTAGCGCTTCAGGAGCTGGTCGTAGAACGGCGCCTCCGCCGCGCCCTCCGCGATCGTCGGCTCCCACGCGAGCGTCTTCAGCTGCCCCTCGAAGTCCTCGAACTGCACGATCACGAGCCTGTTGAGGATGTTGATGTAGGGGTTGAGGCCCCTGGCCGCGCCGTGGAACGCGAACGACACCGGATAGGCGGCGGACGCCAGGTCCACCGTCTGGATCGCGCGCACGCGGTTCTCGTCCGTCGCGAAGCGGCCGCGGAACCTCCGCGCGGCGTCGTGGATCGCGTCGAGCCGCTCTCCGCGGGGCCAGATGTCGAAGACCCCGCTGAACTCTTCGATCGGCGCGATGCCCAGCCTCTCGGGTGCCTCGACGGTCGCCATAACCCACCTCCTCGCTCGTAGAACAGATGGATCTTAGTCCGCGCGCGCGCCCGCGAGGCTAGGCGTTCGCGGAGACGCACTTGCCGTGCGCGTTGGCACCGTGCTTGCCGGTGCCGTACTTCTGGCGGAATGCCTCGTCACCGAGGAACGCTCGGTCGGCCTTGCAGAACTTGGCGGCGTTCCTGTAGTCCTCCCGCACGGGCGGCTGCTGCTCACGCACCGGAATCCGCAGGTGCACGCCGCTGATCGCGATCGTCGACGCCACCTCGGAGGTCTTCAGGAAGGTCGAGTCGTCCTGGGTCAGCTCGAGCCGGATCCGGTGCCCGGGCTCGAACCGCCAGCCGTTGCCGTGCAGCTCGAACGTCGCCGGGCCGGTGAGGCTTTCGACCCGGTAGGGGCCACGGTCCACCATCACCTGCGTGCCGTCCGGCAGCACGTCGTACAGACGCGCGTTCAGCTGCACCCCGCGCGCCGTGGAAGCCGTGTAGTCGACCGTCATCTTCGTCGCGCCGAGCATCGTGGCGCGTTCGGCAAGCGGCTCGGAGTCGTAGACGGCGACGCCCGTGCCGGCGGGCGCCGTGTGGACGGGGCAGCGCCCACCGTTCAGAAACACGTTGTTGAGCGGATCGGCCTGCGTCGCGTGCGGATTCGGTTCCACCTCGTTCGTGGTGGTCTGGGTGCCGCCGATGTCGATGCGCAGCCTGTGCGGCGCCAGCTCGAAGAACCTCCGCGCGGTGAAGGTCGCGCCGGGCTCGTCGGCCGGGAACTCGGCGGTCGCGTTCTGCGGGCACACCTGCAGCGCCGCGGTCACGTCACGCCGGGGCGCCGGCTCGCTCGGGTTGCCGGACGGTCGCGCATGGTGGTCGATGAAGCGATTCAGCAGGGTGTTGACGCCCGTCCGGTAGAGCCCGGCCGGAGCCGCGTTCAGGTTCCCCCCCGGGTACTCGTCGAAGCGGCACACGTGATGGTCGGCGCCGCACAGGTCTCCCCACTCCTTGGCCTTGTTCTGCACGAAGTGCTGGTAGTCGCCGAAGTACTGCTGGATCGGGTAGCCCGGCACGAGCGCTTGGATGCGGTTGGACATGCGCAGGTTCTCGACCGGCGTGAAGAGCGGGTCCGTGAAGGTGGCGGCGTTGAAGATCGGCACCCGGTAGCTCGGATCCGAGGCGATCCGCTGGAACCAGTGGTTCTGGTAATAGGCGGACCGGTCCCGGATGAACTCCGGCAGGATGTCCCGGATCGGCACCTCGCATTGCGGGGCGTCCTCGAACGGCTCGGGCGCGAACAGGCACAGGAACGACTGGTCGATGGTGGACGGGAACGTGGCGCCAAACTGCCCGGTCCCGTAGAGGATCGAGTTGATGCTCTGCTTCGGGATGCCGAACGGCGTCGTGGTGTCGGAGCCGTCGAAGGCGGGCAGGTCATCCGCATACTGCGAGTGGTGTCCGTTCGGGATCAGGGCGTACACGATGTCCGTCCAGCCGTACCGGGGCGCGACCGCCGCCAGCTTCAAGTCCTTGCCGCCGGGGCTGGTCCACTTCGGGTCGGTGAGGGCCATCCAGGCAAAGCCGCCGCCGTAGGAGCCGCCCGTGGCGACCACCTTCTGCGGGTTCACGTTGAAGAACGGGTCGTCCGCCACCACGCCCGCGAGGTGCTGGAAGTCGTTGATCTCGAAGCGGCGCGAGTCGAGCTGCGTCTCACCCGTGGAACCGCCGCCCCCAGCCTGGTTGCGGAAGCCGCGGGCCGTGTAGTTGATCACCACGTAGCCGCGTGACGCGAACCAGCCGTTGTTGTAGTGCCAGTGCTCCCCCGAGGAGTCGAAGCTGTCGCGTTCCCATGCGCCCCTGTCGCCGGCGCAGCATCCGTGCATGAAAACGACCAGTGGAAAGCCGCCGGGCGGCGCGGCGCCGGTGGGCAGCGAGATGTCCACGTCGAGCGTGACGAAGCCCTCGGCGTCGGCGCCCGGCACGCTGGTCGCGTCGGCCGCCTTGGCGGGCAGCCCCTCGAACCCGTCGTACGAGGCGGGCACCCGGATGCCGCGCACGCCCCCGTTGTTGGCCGTGCGACCGAACGTCGGCGTGTTGCCGTCGGTGCAGAACTGGAACGAGTAGCCGGGGTGCGGCGTGCGCGACACGCATGCCGACTTGAGCCCGTCGGGAACCTCCCCCTGAGCCGTCGCAGCGCCCGCCAGCATGGCGAACGCGACCCCTGCTGCTGCGAACCAGCGCCTCACCTTCGTGCCGACCCTAGCCGACCGCTCGACTTCCGGTCAACGTTCCGGGCGGTCGGGTTACGCTGCGCCCATGGCCGAGCCTCTCCCCGCCCACGAGCTGACCGGCATCATCCACTGCCACTCGACGTACTCGGACGGCACCGGGACCGTGCCGGAGATCGCGGCGGCGGCGCGCGCGAACGACCTCGACTACGTGCTGCTGACCGACCACGACACGCTCGCGGCCGCTCACAACGGCGAGGAGGGATGGCACGGCTCCGTGCTGCTGCTGGTGGGCACGGAGGTGTCGCCGTATCGCCGCAACCACTACCTCGCCCTGGGCCTGTCCGAGCCGATCGACCACCGGGGGCTGACGCCCGCGCAGATCATCGCGCGCGTGAGCGAGGCGGGGGGCTTCGGCTTCCCGGCGCACCCGTTCTCACGCGGCTCGGAGCGCTTCAAGCGCGGCGGCCAGGGAATGCCCTGGGACGACCTCGAGGCGGACGGCTACACCGGCATCGAGCTGTGGAGCTTCGTCACCGACACCGCCGAGCGCGTGAACAGCATCCTCGACCTGCTCCGGTTCATCACGATCCCGCAGCGCTTCATCGACCATCCGCCGCGGCGCAACCTGGAGGAGTGGGACCGGATCTGCGCGCGCCGGCGGTGTGTCGCGTTCGGGGGCACCGACGCCCACCAGATCGGAATCCGCGTCGCCGGCCGGGTGCCGCTGCGGCTGATGGCATACAGGCGCTCGTTCCGCCACCTGCGCACGCACCTGCTGGTGGCGGAGCCGCTACGGCGCGACCTCGACGTGGATCGCGCGGCGGTGTTCGGGGCGCTGCGGGCGGGCCACGCCTTCCTCGCTGTCGACTCGGTCGCGCCGGCGCACGGCTTTCGCTTCTGGGCCGAGGGGGACGGCGCCGCGTTGTCGATGGGCGACGCGGCGAGCGCCGGCGACTGGACGCTGCGGGTGCGGCTACCCGCGGCGGCTCGCGTGCGGCTGATGCGCGACGGCGCCGAGGTGGCGGCGACCCGCGGCACGACGCTCGAGCACCGGGCCGACCGGCCCGGCGTCTACCGCATCGAGGCCTACCGCGACGCCCGCGGACGCGAGCGCACTTGGAT
>JBOGZM010000363.1:0-11297 GCA_050697255.1 Solirubrobacterales bacterium | reverse complement strand
GGCCACACCTCTTCCCATTCCGAACAGAGCAGTTAAGCCCCTCAGCGCCGATGGTACTTGGTCCGCAAGGGCCCGGGAGAGTAGGTCGCCGCCGGTCTTTCCATTCAGCGGGCCGCCCGCGGGCGGCCCGTTTTTCGTTGCGCCGCGGACCTCTGTGAGACGACGGAGATAGGGTCTGCCGGAGGATGACGAGCACCGAGACGAACGGGCGGGTGACGGTGGACCGGCCGGCCACGGAGTCGAGCCCCGAGCTCACCAACGCCCTCGACCTCCTCCACGTGCTCGCCTCCGACGTGGGCCCGCGCAGGGCCTGTTCCGAGGCCGAGATGGACGCCGCCAACCGCCTCGGTACGTGGCTGCGCGAGCGCGCGGTCGACGCTCGGATCGAGGAGTTCCAAGGCTATTCCTCCTTCACCCTCCCGTACGCGACCCTGTTCGCGACCTCATTGGCCGGCGGCCTGCTCCAGCGCTCGCAGGGGCGGCGCCTTCGCCGCGCTGGGGACATGCTCGCGATCGCGAGCGCTCTCACCGGGGCGCTGGAGGGAGACCTGCGCTGGACGCCGCTGTCGGACAGGCTCGCGCGCCGCCTGAGCGTCAACGTCGTCGGACACGTGCCATCGGCCGGGCCCACACGGCGGCGGGTGTGCCTCTGCGGTCACCTCGACACCACGAGGTCCGGGCTGATGTTCCACCCGAGAATCGCGCGCCATCTGGCGCGCCTGCTCCAGATACCGGTCGCCTCGTTCCTGGCGCTGGCGGCCGGCCCGGCGCTGCGCCGCCTGCCGGGCGGGCGCCGCCTCAACTCGCTGGCGCTGGCGGGCGCCGTGTTCTCCCTCGCGATGCTGCTCGAGCGGGAGCTGCTCGGCGAGGACGTCCCGGGCGCGAGCGACAACGCCTCGGGGACGGCGGTCGCGATCCAGCTGGCGGCGGAATGCGCCGCCATGCCGCTGGCGCATACGGAGGTCGACGTCCTGATCACGAGCTGCGAGGAGTCGGGGCTCCTCGGGGCGCAGGCTTACGCGCGCCGCCACGCCCTGCGCGCCGCCGAGACGACCTTCCTGAACTTCGACACCGTCGGGGGCGACGTGCCGCTCACCTACATCCTGCGGGAGGGGACCGGGGCGGTCACACGCGCGGCGCCGCCACGACTGATCGAGCTGCTGGAGGAGATCGCCGCGCGCCGTCCCGAGCTGGGGCTGGTGCCCGCGAACACGACCCCCGGCCTGCCCACGGACGCGACGCCGATGCGGGCCCGGGGATGGGACGCTGTGACGCTCCTGGCTCAGGGGGAGACGATCCCCAACTACCACTGGCCCACGGACACGTACGAGAACATCGCGCCGCACACCGTGCAGCGCGCGCTCGAAACCGGGCGCGAGCTGCTGAGGGCGCTCGAGGCTCAGGTTCGCCGCGGGTAACGGGGCTCAGCTGCGCGGCTCGCGCACCCAGGTGCACGGCTGGGGGGCGACCCTGACTGTGCCGCCGCGCCGTGAGCGTCGAATCCGTCGCCGCGTGCCGACCGCCGAACCGGTCGTCGGCACGCCCCGAGCCTCGACGGTGTCGGCGCCCGCTGCGTCGCAGCCGCCGAACGGTTCTGCACTGTGCGGGCAGGGCGGGGACACCTTTGCGAACAGGAAGACCCTCGCCTGGGGACCGCGCGGGGCCACCGGGTGCGAGTCTGTCTCCTCCTGGTGGACGCCGAGCGTCGCGAAATCGAGCGCGGTGCGGAGGCCTTTCTCCAGCTGAGCTTTCAGGTGCTCTTTCGGTCTATAGAACATAGGTTCGCAAGGTACGGGTGGCGTCGGACAGAACGTATGTTCTGCAAGAGCGCTTGCACCCACGGTACCAAAACCGCTTCAAATGGCCGAATTCAGGCATCGGCAGGGAGGCCGTTGCGCTTCAGGAAGTCGTCGATCGCCCGTGAGAGGGCCGCGCCACGCCAGGCGAGGGGCGACGCGCCGGGCTCCTCGGACACGAGCTCGGCCGCTTCGATGTGCTCCTGGTACAGCTGCGCCACCTCGTAGGGGTGCTCGGCGTCCAGCTCGTCCCGGCTGGCGACGATGAGCGTGGGGGCGGACACCCGCTCCAGCGCGACCACACCGTCGAACGCCTTCGAGCGCACGACGACCCTGATCGCGTCCGCGACGGCCCCCGGGTTCACGTGCCGCTCGAGCCGCTGGCGGATCGCCTCCCGGATCAGCTTCCTGAAGCGTGGCTCGACCGGCGGCTCTCCGTAGACCCGCAGGAACCCCTCGGCTCCCTCTCGCTCGAGTGCGTCCGCCAGCGAATCCCACCGCGCCAGTCCATGCTCGTCGGTGTGGGGGAGGCCGAGGTGGGCCGGAGTGATCTGCACCAGCGCGGCGACCCGCTCGGGCCGCTCGAGCGCGAACGCGAGCGTCGTGGCGGCGCCCATCGAGGCGCCCGCGAGCACCACGCGCTCCAGCTCCAGCTCGTCCAGGAGGCGGCCCAGGTCGGCGACGAGGTCCGGGTACGCGTACGCGTGGCGGTCCGGCGCGGGGTTCGACTCGCCGTGCCCGCGGGCGTCATACGAGATCACCCGATGGCCCGACCGCGGAAGCAGCTTCGAGCCGTGGACGACGTAGCGACGGGTGGCCGAGAGCCCGTGCGCGAGCACCAGCGGCGGTGCCGGGGATGTCGGGTCCCCGGCGATCTCGACGGCCAGCTCCACGCCGGCGGCCTGGACCCGCCGCACGACGGCGTCGTCAGCCAACCGCGTCGCCGCTCAGGGTGGACCAGATCTCCAGCTTCGTGCGCACCCGGGCGATAACCTCGTCCGTCACCTCCGTCGTGCTCGCATGACCGCCCAGGTCGGGGGTGCGGATGCCGGCGGCGGTCGCCTCCTGCACCGCCTCGTACACGGCCCGGGACGCGGGGGCCGCCGCCTGGGCAGCCTCGCCACCGCCTTCGCCGATGTACCGCAACAGGGCCGCCGCGGCGAGGACCATGCCCATCGGGTTGGCGATGTTCTTTCCCTCCAGCGCGGGAGCGGTCCCGTGCGGCGCCTCCGTCATCACGACGCGCGTCCGGTATTCCTCGTCGAACGAGAGCAGCACCGACTCGGCGCCCGCGATCGAGCCGTACAGCGCCAGGACCAGCTCCGACAGGCAGTCTCCGTCGCGGTTCAGCGCCGGGATCACGAGCGGGGCGTCGGAGGCCGCGCCGCCCACCAGGCCCGCGTACGTGACGTCGATCAGCTGCGGCTGGTACGGGACGTCGGGGAACCGCTCGGACGCGAAATCGAGCTCCTCCTTCAGCATGCCCTCGTAGATTGGGCTGACGGTCCACTTTGGCCCGCCGTACACCCGCGCGTGGGTGCGCGCGGCGGTCCGGAACGCGTACTCGGCGACGGCTCGGCACACAGAGCGGTGGACGCGCTCGGTGCGCAGGGCGACCTCGTCCCCGTTGCTCTGCTCGCGGCGCTCGTCGGCGCCGTAGGCGTCCTCGACCGCCATGCGCACGACGGCGATCGGGTGGTGCACGCCGGCAACCGGGTTCACCCCGGGGATCCGTCGCCCGGCGCGGATGATCACGCGCCCGTCGACCGCCTCGCGCAGGATCCTGTTCGGGCTGCCGACGTCGGCGGCGCCCTCGGGGGTGATGGTGGCGGCCTTGATCCCGTAGCCGGCCTCCCGCATCGCGCCCGCCGCCGCGAGCACCACCTCGTTCCGGGTCCGGCGGCGGTTCTCGAGCGACAGGTCGTAGTGCTCGAGCTCGACCGGGACGCCGCAGACGCGCGGGTCGAGCACCCGCAGAGCCTGCTCCAGCAGCTCCTGGCCGGTCTGGTCCCCCTCGAGCACGATAATCCGGGACCGGTCGGGCATGTCCGGCAATCTACCCCGTGAGCAGCCTTCTCCCGCTATGAACCAGGCCGCCCAGAGATGCACGTGGTGCGGGAACCCCGTCGACGCGACGGACGGGTTCCGCCTGGCCGAGCACGCCGGCGACCGCGGGGCCGTGTTCTGCCGGCTGGAGCATGTCGTGCCATGGGCGATTCAGGGGGCGCACTGGGAGGCCGGAGAGCCGCTGGAGCCGGCCGGCACGGACACCACGACGACGTGCTCCCACTGCGGCGCCGAGCTGGGCGATGCGCACGTGGTCCTGATCAGGCACCGGGGCGAGCACCGGGTGCCCGACGGATTCTGCTCGGTCGACCATCTCCTGGAGTGGGCGAAGGCAGGAGGACGCTGGCAATGATGAAGCTCAATTTGCAGCGACTTTTACGCAGGAGCCCTGCTGTACCCTTCGAAGCCCGGGGCGATGGACAAGTTCGTAATAGAAGGTGGCTATCCGCTTTCGGGCACGGTTGTGCCCGCGGGCAACAAGAACGCGGCGCTGCCGATGCTGGCCGCCTCGCTCCTGACCGAGGAGGAGGTCGTGATCGGCAACGTCCCACGCATCCGGGACGTGGACGCGATGCTCGCGCTGCTCGAGGACCTCGGCGTGTCCGTCTCCTGGCGCGACGAGCACGAGGTCGCGCTGCACGCCTCGTCCCTCACCGGCAGCGAGGTGGACGCGGGACTCGCCGCCCGGATCCGCGCCTCGTTCCTGCTCGCCGGCCCACTGGTCGCGCGGCTCGGCGAGGCCCACATGCCCAGCCCGGGGGGCGACTTCATCGGCAGGCGCCGCCTGGACCCCCACCTCGATGCGCTGCGCGCACTCGGCGCGCAGGTGCACGTCGACCGCGGGTACGAGATGTGGGCGCCCGACGGCCTGCGCGCGTGCGAGTTCTTCATGGACGAGGCGAGCGTGATGGCGACCGAGAACTCCCTCATGGCCGCAGCGCTGACGCGCGGCACCACCACGATCCGCAATGCCGCCTCGGAGCCGCACGTGCAGGATCTGGCGCGCCTCCTGGTGCAGATGGGCGCGCGCATCGACGGCATCGGCTCCAACGTGCTGGTCGTGCACGGCCGCAATCGCCTCGGCGGGGCCCGGGCAAACGTGGCGCCCGACCACATCGAGGTGGGCAGCTTCATGGCGCTCGCGGCCGTCACCGGCGGCGAGATGCGCATCGAGGGCACCGTCCCGGACGACCTCAAGATGGTGCGCATGGTGTTCGAGCGTCTGGGGCTGAAGTCGCACCACGACGGGGCGGACCTGATCGTCCCGCCGGAGCAGCGGCTGCGGGTCAAGGACGACGCCGGCGACGTGATCCCGAAGATCGACGACGGCCCGTGGCCGGCATTCCCGGCGGACCTGACGAGCATCGCGCTGGCAGTCGCGACTCAGGCCGAGGGCATCGTCCTGATCCACGAGAAGATGTTCGAGAATCGGCTGTTCTTCGTCGACAAGCTGACTTCGATGGGCGCTCGGATCGTGCTCTGCGATCCCCACCGGGCGATCGTGAGCGGTCCGAGCCGGCTTCATGGCGAGCGCATGGAGAGCCCTGACATCCGGGCGGGCATGGCGATGCTCATCGCAAGCCTGTGCGCGGAGGGCGTGTCGGAGATCGGCAACGTCGGTCAGATCGACCGCGGCTACGAGCGCATCGACGACCGGCTGCGCGAGCTTGGCGCCCGCATCGAGCGCGTCTCGGGCGACCGCGTGTCCGCGTAGCTGGTTGCTTCCCCGGCCGCTGCCCGTCATCCGGCGGATATGGTGAGCGGCTTGCGTGAATCGCCACAGATGAACTACCCGATCCCCACGGGAACGCGCGACATCCTGCCGGACGAGATGCGCGAGCTGCGCCAGCTCTCCTCCGCGCTCTTGGAGACCTTCCTGCGGTTCGGCTACGGCGAGGTCTCCACTCCCACGATGGAGTACGAGGACGTGCTCGTGCAGGGCGACGAGCGCGCCGCCGGCGCGAGCTACCGGCTGTTCGACGAGCACGGGCAGGTGCTCGCGCTGCGCTCCGACATGACGATTCCGATCGCGCGCCTGGCCGCGACCCGTTTTGCCGACGTCGAGCCTCCGTTTCGGTTCTGCTACCTCTCGCACGCCTACCGGGCGGTGCGGCCGCAGCGTGGCCAGCAGCGGGAGTTCCTGCAGGCGGGAATCGAGCTGATCGGCGCCGATGCGCCCGAGGGCACGGTGGAGGTCCTGGAGGTCCTCACGGCCGCGCTGGACGCGGGTGGCCTGCCGCGCGCCCGGGTCGGCCTCGGGGACGCGGGGATGTTCACGGGACTCCTCCAGGGCATGGGAGTCGCGCCGGGGGACGGCAGGGCGGTGCTGGAGGCGCTTTCACGCCACGACCTGGTCGAGCTCGAGCGCCGCGTCGCGGCGCTGGACGTCGATCCCGAGCGGCGCAAGACGCTCGCCGCCCTGCCGCAACTGCGGGGCGGGCCCGACGTGATCGAGCGCGCGGTCGAGGTCGGCGGCGCTGACGTGCGTGCCGCGATATCACGGCTCGCCGAGGTGGCCGACCGGCTGTCCGAGCGCGGCATCGCGGACCGCGTCATCTTCGACCTGGGCCTGGTGCGGGACCTCGGCTACTACACGGGGGCGATCTTCGAGGTCTACGACCCCGCACTTGGGCATGTGATCGGTGGCGGCGGCCGCTACGACGGCCTGTTGGCACGGTTCGGACACGGCTTCCCGGCGTGCGGGTTCGCGCTGTACGTGGAGCGGATGCACGTGGCTCAGGCAGAGGAGGACCGCATGCGCACGGAGGGCGGGCGGTGAGCGAGCCGCTGCGCCTCGCGGTCTCCGGCGGCTCTCTGTTCGGGGAGACGCTCGACCTGCTCGACCGCATCGGCGTCGACAGCGCGCCGCTGCGCTCCGACTCGCGCGCGCTGATGTTCCCCGGCGATGAGGTGACCGTGGTGACGATGCGCCCGAGCGACGTGCCGACGTATGTCGAGGCGGGGGCGGTGGACCTGGGCATCACCGGCAAGGACGTGCTGATGGAGCAGCACGAGCGGGTGGTGTACGAGTTGCTCGATCTCGGCTACGGGCGCTGCCGGATGGTCGTCGCGACGCGCGCCGGCAACCGGTCGGCGGACGACCTGGAGCGGCGGCTGGGCGCGATCCGGATTGCCACGAAGTACCCGCGCGTGGCCGCGCGCTACTTCGAGCAGAGCGGCCGCCAGGCCGAGGTGATCGAGGTGAAGGGGTCGGTCGAGCTGGCCCCCCTGTCGGGGCTCGCAGACGGCATCGTCGACCTCACCGCCACGGGGCGGACCCTGGAGGAGAACGACCTCGAGGTCCGGGAGGTGATCGCCGACTGCACGGCCCGGCTGGTCGCAAACCGCGTCGCGCACAAGATGCGCCACGAGGCGATCGACCGGATCGTGGAACGGATCGGCAACGGTGCGCGCTAGGCACTTCACGCTCGAGTCGATCGACCCGGGCGAGGTGCGCGCGCTGGCACAACGGCCCGCGGACGTGGCGAGCACGGTCGCCGAGATTCTCGCGGACGTGCGCGCCCGCGGCGACGAGGCGGTGGTGGAGCTGACCCGGCGGTTCGACAGCGATGCCGCACCGGAGCAGTTCCGGGTGCCGTCCGAGCGCCTGGAGGAAGCACTCGCCGCCATCGCCCCCGAGGTGCGTGTCGGTCTGGACACAGCGATCGCGAACGTGCGCCGCGTCGCAGAGATGGAGGTGTCGGACGACCTCGCCGTCCAGTTGCCCGAGGGCCACACGGTGACGCTGCGCGAGCTGCCCGTGGCGCGGGCTGGCTTGTACGTGCCGGGCGGGCGTGCGGCCTACCCGTCCTCGGTGATCATGTGCTGTGTACCGGCCCGCGTCGCGGGCGTAGAGCAGATCGCCGTCGCGACTCCTCCTGGGCCGGGCGGCGACGCACCCGAGGCCGTGCTGGCCGCCTGCTGGCTGTGCGGCGCGGAGGAGGTACACCTGATGGGAGGCGCGCAGGCGGTGGCTGCGCTCGCCTACGGGACGGCCTCCGTCGCTCCGGTCGACGTGATCGTGGGCCCCGGAAGCCCCTATGTGCAGGAGGCGAAGCGGCAGCTCGTTGGACTTGTGGGCATCGACAGCATCGCGGGCCCCACGGAGCTGCTGGTCGTCGCCGACGCAGAGGCCGACCCCGAAATGGTCGCGCTCGACCTGGCCGCCCAGGCCGAGCACGGGCCGGACACCCTGGTGGCGGTGGCAAGCCCGGATCCTGACCTGCTGGAGGCAGTTGCGGCTGCCGTCGCGCAGGTCGCGGGTGGGCGCCCGACGGTGCAGGACGCACCGCTCGCGCTCGTGCGGACCCGGAGCATCGATGCCGCGATCGACTTCGCGAATGCATTCGCCCCCGAGCACCTCGAGCTGGCGTGCGCCGACGCCGCGCGGCTCGCCGGCTTGGTCACCGCGAGCGGCTGCGTCTTCATCGGCGGCGGCGCCGCCTTCGGCGACTACGCCGCGGGCTCCAACCACGTGCTCCCGACGGGCGGCGCGGCGCGCTTCTCCGGGCCGCTCGGGGCCTCCGCGTTCCGGCGCAGGCAGGCATTGGTATCGTTGCCTGAGTCTGCGGCGCATGCGCTTGCGCCGCACGTGAGCAGCGTCGCGCGCGCGGAGGGATTCCCGGTGCACGCGGAGTCCGCGGAGGCCAGGGCCGGCTCGCCGGGCGATTCCGGCGACCACGCGTAGGCGTCGCGAGAGGAGACCCTTTTTGGCGACCACCACACCACCACGCTCTGCGGAGATCGAGCGCACCACGGGCGAGACCCGCGTGCGCCTGCGGCTCGCGCTGGACGGAGCGGGGGAGGCAAGCGCCTCCACCGGCGTCGGCTTCCTCGACCACATGCTCGTCCTCCTCGCGCGGCACGCGCGGCTCGACCTCGACGTGGACGCGAGCGGCGACCTCGAGACGGGGTCCCACCACACGACCGAGGACATCGGCATCGTGCTCGGCCGTGCGCTGGACCAGGCGCTCGGCGACCGCGTCGGAGTGAACCGCTACGGAGACGCGACCATCCCGATGGACGAGGCGCTGGCGGCGTGCGCGATCGACCTCAGCGGCCGGCCCCACCTGGCCTGGACGGGCGCGATCCCCCCGGTCACGATCGGGGGGTTCGAGACCGAGCTCACCGAGGAGTTCTTCCGCGCGGTCGCGGCCAACGCGAAGCTGACGGCGCACCTGCGGCTGGTGGCCGGGACGAACGCGCACCACATGGTCGAGGCCTGCTTCAAGTCCTTCGCGCGCGCGCTGCGCGAGGCCGTCGCGGTCGACCCGACCGAGACAGCGGTCCCGTCCACCAAGGGAGTGCTGTGAGCTCCTCGGACGGGCCTCGCGTCGCGATCCTGGACTACGGCATGGGCAACCTGCGGTCCGTCGAGAAGGCGCTGGAGCGTGCCGGTGCGACGCCGGTGCGCACCCGGGACCACGATCGGATCCGCTCCTGCGACGGGGCCGTGCTGCCCGGCGTGGGCGCCTTCCCGAAGGCGATGCGCAACGTGCGCGAGCTGGAGTTCGACGTGCTGATCGGCGAGCTGCTCGCGGCCGCGCGGCCGATGCTCGGCATCTGCCTCGGCATGCAGCTCCTGTTCGAGGCCTCGAGTGAGAACGAGGGCGCCTGGGGACTGGGCTTGTTGGGAGGAAGGGTGGACCGCCTACCTGCGCCTGAGTTGAAGGTGCCCCACATCGGCTGGAACGAGGTGCGCTGGACGCGTCGGACGGCGCTCACCGAGGGCCTGCCCGAGACCTCTCCCTTCTATTTCGTGCACTCGTTCGCCCCGATCGCGGTCAGCGACGACGACGTGCTCGGCACCTCCTCCTACGGCGGGCCCTTCGTGTGCGCGGTCGAGCGCGAGCCGGTCTACGGGGTGCAGTTCCACCCCGAGAAGTCGAGCGCCCACGGATTGCAGCTGCTGCGGAACTTCACCGCGATCTGCACCTCCGTCGGCGCGGCGAGCTGACGTGCCGGCGCTCTACCCTGCGATCGACATCCTGGGCGGGAAGGCGGTGCGGCTCGAGCAGGGCGACTTCGGGCGGGGCAAGGCCTACGACGCCGATCCCCTCGACGCGGCCCGGCGGTGGGTGGAGCAGGGCGCCACGTGGCTGCACGTGGTGGACCTCGACGGCGCCCGCGAGGGGCGGCCGGTGAACCGCGGGCAGCTCGAGCGGATCGCCGCCGAGGCCGGTGTGTCGGTGCAGTACGGCGGCGGGCTGCGGAGCGGGGAGGCGGTCGGGGAGGCGATCGCGGCGGGCGCCAGCCGGGTGGTGGTCGGAACCGTCGCCTTCACCCAGCCCGAGGTCCTCGACGACATGATCGATCGGGTGGGCGACCGGGTGCGCATCGCCGTCGATGTGCGCGACGGTGTCGTCGCGACGTCGGGATGGCTCTCGACCACGTTGATCTCGGCGCCGGACGCGGTCGAGATGCTGAAGACGCGCGGTGCAGGTGGGTTCGTCTACACGAGCGTCGACCGTGACGGCACGATGCGGGGCCCGGATGTGGAGACCGTCGTGCCCGTCTGCCACGCCGCGCGACCGGCGCCCGTCGTCTACTCGGGCGGCATCGGCTCCGTCGAGGATCTGCGAGCGCTGGCAGCGCTGCCGCTCGAGGGCGTGATCGTCGGCAAGGCCCTGTACGAGGGCAGGTTCACCGTCGCGGAGGCGCTGGAGGTCCTGTGAGCGTGCTGAAGCGAGTGATCCCCTGCCTCGACGTGGACAAGGGGCGCGTCGTGAAGGGCACCAACTTCGTCGGCCTGCGCGACGCCGGGGACCCGGTGGAGCTGGCGGAGCGCTACGACGCCGAAGGGGCGGACGAGCTGGTGTTCCTCGACATCACGGCCTCGCACGAGGAGCGCGACACGATCGTGCGCCTGGCGCGCAGCACCGCCGACAACGTCTTCATCCCGTTCACGATCGGCGGCGGCATCCGCTCGCGCGAGGACGCCCAGGCGGTGCTAGACGCGGGCGCGGACAAGGTGTCGGTCAACTCGGCGGCGGTCCGGCGCCCGGAGCTGGTCGAGGAGCTGGCGGACACGTTCGGGGCCCAGTGCGTCGTGCTCGCGATCGACGCGAAGCGCACGGCGGACGGCTCGTTCGAGGTGTACCTGAACGGCGGCCGCGTCGCGACCGGCAGGGACGCGGTCGAGTGGGCGCGGGAGGGCGCCGAGCGGGGGGCGGGGGAGATCCTCCTCACGAGCATGGACCGCGACGGCACCAAGGACGGCTACGACATCGAGCTCACCCGCGCGGTCGCAGACGTCGTTGACATCCCCGTGATCGCCTCCGGCGGCGCCGGGAAGCTGGAGCATCTCAGCGAGGCGATCTCGAGCGCTCACGCCGACGCCGTGCTGTGCGCGTCCATCTTCCACTACGGCGAGTACCGCGTGCAGGAGGCGAAGGAGCACCTGCGCGCGGCCGGCATCCCGGTCCGGCTCTAGGT
>JBOGZM010000362.1:0-2687 GCA_050697255.1 Solirubrobacterales bacterium | reverse complement strand
TTCTCCTCGACGTCAGCGGTCAGCTCCGCGATCCGCTGCTGCACCTCCTGCAGCGCGGGGCGGGAGTGGCGCCCGTAGCGGGCGGCCGCCAGCACCACGAGCGGCACGGGCGCGAGCGTGATCGCGGCCAGCGACGGCTGGAGCACGAACATGACGATCGCCGCCAGCAGGATCGTGAGCAGGTTCTGGAGGATGAAGATCAGGCCGTACCCGAGGAAGAAGCGAACCGACTGGAGGTCGACGGTGACGCGCGACATCAGCTGACCGGTCTGCTGGCGGTCGAAGAAGCCCAGCTCGAGCGATTGGAGATGGCGGTAGAGGCGGTTGCGGAGGTCGTACTCCACCCCCAGCGACACGCGGCCCGAGATCAGGCGGCGGGGCACGGCCAGCGCGAGCCGCGCGACGCCGGCGGCCACGATCGCGCCGGCGAGCGGCAGCAGGACGTCGCGATCGCCCTGCTTCACGGCGTCCACCACCTCGCCGAGCAGCAGCGGGATGGCGACCGTCCCGATGACCGCCAGGCAGCTCAAAACCAGCGACAGGAGCGACGCCCGCAGGTGGGGGCGCAGGAACGCCAGCAGTCGGAAGAAGCTCCTCACGGTGGGGGAAGGTTACTTCAAAAAGTGAAGTAACCGCCGGGCGCGGGCCTCAGGCGTCCGCCGGCAGGCCGTGGCGGGCAACCACGCGATCGTAGTTGAGCCGCAGCAGCTCGATCACGTCGCGGACGTCGGCCTCGCTCTCGATCCTCCGCGCGGCCGGCCCCGCCGAATCGGGGAAGACCGGGTGGGGGACGATCCGGCCCTGCTTCCTCAGGCCTCCCCAGACCTGCTTCGGGAAGCCGAAGTGGGCGGCGTGGTCGCCGTGCAGGTGGCCGATCTCGCGGCGGCCGACCTTGAAGGCGAACTCGCCGCGGTCCCCCGGGGCCGCCTCGACGCCCGGCCAGGAGGTGACCTCCGCGGTGATCTGCCGGCTTGCTGTTCGTGGCTCGGTCATGAGTGGCTCCTCGATGGTCGCGGGATCGGAGAAGAAAAATCAAGATACAAGCTCAAGTGAACTTGAAGTCAAGGGCCAAGTATTCTTTCCTCCGTGGCGATGTCCACCGTGCTCACGATCGGCGAGGTCTCGCGTCGCAGCGGCGTGGCTTCGTCGGCGCTTCGCTTCTACGAGGAGCGGGGCCTGATCACGTCCGAGCGGGCCGGCTCGGGCCACCGGCGCTACCCGCGGCCCGTGCTGCGGAGGATCGCGTTCATCGTCTTCGCCCAGCGCATCGGGCTGACGCTCGATGAGATCGGCGCGGAGCTCGCCAGGCTTCCTCCGGAGCGCGCGCCGACCCGCCGCGACTGGTCGCGTCTCTCGCGCGAGTGGACGTCGAGGATCGATCAGCGAATCGCCGAGCTGGAGCGCCTCAAGGTGGGGCTCACCGAATGCATCGGGTGCGGCTGTCTGTCGCTCGAGCGCTGCAAGCTGTCCAATCCCGGAGACCGGGCAGCCCGCCTCGGCCCCGGCCCGCGCTACTGGGTCGGCGACCGTCTCTCAGCCTGAGGCGTCATCTACGCTTCAGGGCCGATGCGGTCGCTCCCGCGAGCCCACTGGCCGCTCCTCGTGGTGCTGGCCATCGCCGCCGCCGTGCGTGTCGCGGTCGCGATCGCCTATCGGCCGGCGGTCTTCTTCGGCGACTCGTGGGCCTATCTCGACCTCGCCTACGGCGGCAGCCCGGTCGGGTTTGCTCCCGACCGGCCCAGCGGTTACCCGCTGCTGATCGACCTGCTCTCGCCCTTCGGTCGTAGTCTCGGAACGATCACGACCGCCCAGCACCTGGCCGGCCTGCTGACCGGAGTGCTCGTGTACGCGCTGCTGCTGCGCCTCGGGGTGCCGCGGTGGCTGGCGACCGCGGGCGCCGCGGTCGTGCTGCTCGACGCCTACGCGATCGCGCTCGAGCAGCAGATCCTCGCGGAGGCGTTCTTCACGCTCGCGCTCGCCGGGTCCTTCTTCTGCGTGGCCGGACGCGACCGCGGCACGGCCGCGCTCGCGGCCTCCGGTGCGCTGCTGGCGGCGGCGGCCACGATGCGCACCGCGGCGCTGTTCGCGGTGCCGGTGTGGACCCTGTACGTGGTGTGGGCGCATCGCCGCCCGCGGCTCGTCGTCCCGGCTGCGCTGGGGCTGATGCTGCCGCTGCTCGTCTACGCGGGCTGGCAGGCCGCCGACACGGGCCGCTTCGGGCTCACCCAGGCGGACGGGTGGTTCCTGTACGGGCGCGTGGGCGAGATCGCCGACTGCGGGGACGCAAAGGTCCCGGCAGCCACACGCCCGCTGTGCGACCGCAACGCACGTGACCGCCGGGAGGGCGCCGCGTACCACATCTGGAACGCCGACGGGCCTGCGCGCCGCACGTTCGGCGGCATGAGCGCGGATCCCGACACCCAGGCGCGCTCGAACGACGCGCTGCGCGGGTTCGCGCGGGCGATCATCCGCGACCGCCCAGGCCGCTACGCGGAGCTGGTCTGGGACGACTTCCTGCGCTACTTCACCCCGGGCGCCCGCTCGCGCGGCAACTCGGACCTCGCGGTGGCGCTGCCGCAGTTCGGCCGGATCGTGCGGCGCAACGAGATCGCGCGCGACCGCTGGTTCCCCGGATTCGTGCCGCACGTGCACCCGCCCGCGAAGCGGGTTCGCGACTACCACGAGCG
>JBOGZM010000361.1:0-3717 GCA_050697255.1 Solirubrobacterales bacterium | reverse complement strand
GTCCAGGTCAGCTCGACCTGGGAACCGTCCGGGTTGGCGCCCAGCTGCGTGGGCGTCCCGGGCGGGCGGCTGTCGGTCCCGTAGGTCCCAGTGTTCCACTCGTCGTGGCGGGAGGTCCACCACTCGTCGTTGGTGCCGCAAGCCGGGCGGTCGGTGTCCCACATGAAGCCGAAGCCCTCGCGCGTGAGGGTGGTCAGCTCGAGGTCCCCGTCGCCGTCGGCGTCGCCCGCGGCCGGCGTGGCGAAGATCCACCCGCCGGTGAACTTGGGCCAGCCCGTGCCCTCGATCCCGGCCACGTTGAAGTTCCGCAGGTAGTAGAGCCCGGTGCCGACCACCACCTCGTTCCCCGGGGAGTCGGAGACGTCGGCGACCATCGGGCTGGAGAGGAGCTGGTAGTCCTCGACGGCCTGCGGGAAGGTCGGCAGTGAGGCGCCGGTCTCGGCGTTCCAGGCCTGCACGACGTGGTTGTAGGGGAGGTTCTGGCCGACCGCCACGCCGAGGTTCACGACCTGGTTCAGCGTCACGCCGCCCTTGATGATCTCCGGCCCGCCGACGCCGTCGATGTTCGCGGCGATCGGGTTCTCGAACAGGTTGATCACCTTCTCCTTGTCGACGTGCTCACCGCCCGCCGGCTGCGAGTCGTACTGGGCCGCGTTCGAGCCGTCGCCGTTGGTGGCCGTCACGTCGCCGGTGGCGAGGTTCCCGACCGCCTCCAGCTCCGGGTCGCCGTCCACGTTGGCGAGGACGTGGTCGACTCCCGGGCCGACGAACGGCAGCGCGTCGGGCACGATCCCGTTGGGCGCCGTGGGCCAGCCGGGCAGCACGTCGCCGTTGCGGTCCACGGCGTACACGCGCCCGCTGCCGCCCAGCACGTTGGCGAGGAAGTTGGTGAGGAAGTTCGAGAAGCCGCCGGCAGCGCCGCCGCCGGGGGTCTGGGGCGCGGACGGGTTGTCGTCGAACTCCTGCGTGGGCGTGAGGATGTCGATCCTCCCGTCACCGCTGACGTCGCCGAGCGCGGCGGTCGTGATGATCTCCGCGCCGGGGATGGCCGGGTCGCTGAGCTTCTTCGGGAAGCCGGGCATCGGGTTGCCGGCCCCGTCCCACACGTAGAGGTGCTGGTCGAGCGCGGGCACCACGATCTCGAGGTCGCCGTCCTCGTTCAGGTCGCCCAGCGCCGCGGAGGCGGAGAAGCCCCGCTTGATGTGGTTGTTGCGGTTGCGGTCCTGCGGCCGCGAGAGCGCGGGGTCGAGCCGCACCGGGAAGCCCGGCACGGTCGAGCCGTCGGCCTCCCAGGCATAGACGTGCTCACCCGCGGAGTTCACGATCTCGGGCTCCATGTCGCCGTCGATGTCGCCGATCGCGGGCGTGCGCAGCACCTCGCGCGGCGGATCGACCGCGCCGTAGGACTCGGCGCCGAGATGCACGTTCGGGTACAGGCGCGTGCGCACGGGCTGCCCGTTGTTGAAGCTGGACAGCGGCGTGCCGTCCGCGTGCAGCACCTGCAGCTCGCCGCTCGAGTCGGCCAGCACCGTGTCCAGCGCGTGGTCGCCGTCGAGGTCGAAGAGCCGCGGCGAGGCCTCGCCGCCGGTGCCGAGGTCCTTCGACCACCCCTCGTGCAGCGTCGCGTCGCGGTAGGCGAACAGCACCTTGCGGTCCTCCGCCCGGTTGCCCGCGGTGTCGGTGGTCACGACCCGCACCGTGAACGCCGGCTCGTTCGGGTCCCTGTCCCCGGGCCCCTTGGCGGGCGCCGTGGCGTCGGTGGTGGCGCCGCCGTTCGGCATCGTGTCGAGGATCGAGCGGATCTCAACCAGGTCGAGCACGCCGACCGAGTCCTCATAGGGGGATGTCCGGGTCTGCACGTTGACCTCGCGGAAGTCACCCTCGGCGGGCTCGATGCCGGGCGCCCACTGGAGCCGGTAGGTGTAGCCTGCCGCGCGCTCGGCGGACAGGCGGGCGTGGATGTCCACGACCTCCTGCTTGTTGGCGTTCAGCGGCTCGAACCACTCGGGCGAGGTGATCAGCGTCTGGGGCGGGATCCTGCCCTCGTCGATCCGCTCCAGCGCGAGGCCCAGGTCCGGCAGGCCGTAGCCGAAGTGCTGGTCCCAGCCGGGCTGGGCCGGGTCGGGCACGCCGAGGCCGGCCGTGTTCTCGGCCACCACGTCCTGGGCCGTGGACGTCAGGAGCTGCTTCACCTCGTTCGGCGCCAGCTCGATGCCCTCCTGGCGCGCGAACGACCTCACCAGGCCCGCCGCCCCGGAGGCCTGCCCGGTCGCGGCCGAGCCGGTGACCGCCGGCATCACGATGTGCGCATGACCGCCGTACTGGGTCGTGCCCGAGTTCCTGAACCACGTCTCGATCGGAACAGTGGTCCCCAGCGGCACGCCGAGGTCGTTGAAGAAGTCGATGAACTCCTGCGGCGGGTCCTCGCCCAGGCCCTGCACGTCGGCCACCGTGCCCTGGACCTGCAACGCCTCGTCGTACAGGGTCGGGATGTTGTGATCGGCCGTGTTCAGGTCGGATGACACGATCGTGAAGAACACGCCCTCGCGGTAGGCGTGCTCGAAGGCTCTGCGCGCGAAGCGCGAGTTGAACAGCCCGCCGACCGCGCCCTCGACGACCTCGATGTCGTTGTCGGCCGCGTACAGCGCCGCCTGCGCGAAGTTGTTCGTGTCCACCACGAAGGTGTCCCAGACGCGCATCGGAACCACCTGGCACGTGGGGCAGACGCCGATGCCCCCGCTGGCGTCGTCCCCCTCCTCGCCCGCCTCCTCCGCGCGCCCGGTGCCGTGGTTGTTGGCGGAGGAGTAGCTGGAGGCGTCGTAGGGATTGTTGTCGTCGTCGAAGAAGTCCCAGCCCGCGATGTCGTCGACGTAGCCGTTGCCGTCGTCGTCGCTCGAGTCGCTGAACGCGACGATCAGGTCGCTCGCGTCGAGGAACGAGTCCGCGCCCGGCTCGTCGTCATGCCCGGTCGTGGCCGCGACGCGCGGGTCCTGGGCGTAGTCGTCGACGTTGAAGGCGCCGTCGGAGTTGCAGTCGTACTGAGCGCACGGGCCCGAGTTGTCCTGCGGCACGGGCAGCTCGCCGCGGTTCAGCGCGACCTTCCGGCGCAGGCCGCTGTTGCTCCAGCGGATACCGGTGTCGAGGATCGCGACCTGCACGCTCGGGGCGCCGGTCGAGTACTTCCACGCGCGATCCGCCGAGACCCCCGGGACCTGGCCCAGCGGGATCCGGCCCGCGAGCGCGTTCTGGGTCTGGAGCCGCTGGACGTGGGGGTCGAGCGGGTTGTGGTAGAGGGCGGTCAGCTGTGAGCCGTTGGGCGCGAAGCCGAAGCGCTCGTACTGCTGGCCGAACGTGTTCGTGCAGGTCGGGCCCTGCTCGTCGTCGGGCTCGCAGCGGTCGAAGTCGGGGTCGTTCGGCGTGTTCAGCCGCACGCTCTCGCCGGGGTCGCTGCCCGGGAACGCGGCCAGCGCCGGCGCGGTGACGCCCAGCAGCAGGATGAACGCGACGAGCGGCGCTCGCCTGATCCTGGTCAGCCTCGTTCTCCCCCTACCGGACAGCCGGTTCGCCCCTTCCGTGCCCCTCGGTCGGAGGGACCGTACCACGAATCCGATCTCCTGAACGGCGATTCAGCGCGCGATCCGCCGGTTGGCGCAAGTTTTGGGGGGCGGGGCTCGTTGGGGGCTGCAGGGACGGGCCCCCGGGCCCGTGGGTATGGAT
>JBOGZM010000360.1:0-4890 GCA_050697255.1 Solirubrobacterales bacterium | reverse complement strand
CCGGAGTACCTCGAGGACCGGCACGAGCGTGAGGTCGAGATCAAGGCGGCGGAGAAGCGCCTGGCCCTGCTCGTGAACCGGACCTGCAACAACTGCGGGGGCGAGGTCGAGCCGACCTTCCTGCGCTGCCCGTCCTGCATGCGCAAGCTCAAGGAACCGTGCCGGAACTGTGACAAGCCGCTGGACCCCCGGTGGCGCGTGTGTCCCTACTGCGAGTCCGAGGTCGCCGGCTTCCGGGCTGGGGCGGTGGAACGGCCGCGCCGCACCCGCCGTGAGCAGGAACGCGCGGAGGGGCGCGGTGAGCGAGAGCGGGAGCGCGGGCGCCGTGCCGAGCGCTCGACAGCCGCGGAGCGGGAGCAACGAGACCCCCGGCGAGGTCGCGACGCGGCCACGTCCGAGCTCGGGCGCGGCGCCGCCGACGGCAACAGCCGGGAGCGCACGGGCGAGCGCCCCGCGGCCGAGCGCGGTGCTGAGTCGCCGTCCCGAGAGCCCACGTCACAGCCTCCGCCGAAGCGATAGCCTCCCGCGCCGTGTCGCGGACCCTGATCCTGGTCAAGCCCGACGCGTTCGAGCGCGGCCTGTCCGGCGAGATCATCGCCCGGTTCGAGCGCAAGGGCCTGCGGATCGCGGCGCTGAAGCTGATGCGGGTGGATCGCGAGCTTGCGGAGCGCCACTACAGCGAGCACTCGAGCAAGCCGTTCTTCCCCGAGCTGATCGAGTTCATCACCCGCGGGCCGGTGGTCGCGTTGGTGCTGGAGGGGGAGGAGGCGGTGCCGGCCGCGCGCGCGCTGGTCGGGGCCACCAACCCCGTGGAGGCCACGCCGGGCTCGATCCGCGGCGACTTCGCGCTCGAGGTGACGTTCAACCTGGTGCACGGGTCCGACTCGGACGCCACGGCGGAGCGGGAGATCGGCCTGTGGTTCCCCGAGCTGGGCTCGTCCTAGCATCGGCGTCACCCCAACGCCGAGCGATTCTCACCGATCTGGGCGTCCGCTTCGACGTTGTGCCGACTGACGTGGAGGAGGAACGTGCCGGAGACCCTGCGGACGTCGTGATCCGCAATGCGCTCGCCAAGGCACATGCTGCGCGAGAGGAGGTGGGACCGCACCGACCGGTGCTGGGCGCCGACACGGAGGTGTTCCTGGACGGGCACGTGTTCGGCAAGCCGGCCGACGAGGCGGAGGCAGGAGACTTCCTGGAGGCCCTTTCGGGCCGCACCCACGAGGTGTTCTCCGGGCTGGCGCTGGTCCGGGGCGAGTCGTGCGAGACGGGCGTCTGCCGCTCGGCGGTCACGTTCCACCGGCTCGACGCCCCGACGATCGACCGCTACGTGGCGACCGGTGAGTGGAGGGGCAGGGCCGGCGGCTACGCCGTGCAGGGCGAGGGCGGGCGTCTGATCGCGGGGATCGATGGCGACTACTGGAACGTCGTGGGCCTGCCGACGTCCCTCTTGCTCGACATGGCCCCCTGGCTCCTGCCACGTCGGTGAACGATTGGGTGCCCCATTGGGGTACCAAAGCCTTCAGCGCAGCGAGTTTCGCACCGCCCGGCCGGTATCTCCCCGCATTTTCCCTGCACCCCACGCGTCAGGCCCGTGTGCCTGAGCGCGGGTTCGGTACTATTCCCCGCTGCGGACTTGCCCCGCTGGCGGAGGCCGAAGCCTCCCTGCGATTCGTGGAACCGGTCGCCGGGCGGGCCCTCGGTCCGCTGTGCGGCGGCATCCAAGCACGCACTCCTACGACGTGGGCTTCTTCAGCGCTCTCACCGGTCTCGGTGGCCGCGACATGGCGGTTGACCTCGGCACCGCGAACACGCTCGTGTACGTGCGCGGGCGCGGCATCGTGCTGTCGGAGCCCTCCGTGGTGGCGATCGACGCCCGCAGCGGCGAGGTGCACGCCGTGGGACTCGAGGCGAAGCGCATGCTGGGCCGCACGCCGGGCACGATTCAGGCAATTCGGCCCCTCAAGGACGGTGTGATTGCCGACTTCGACGTGACGGAGCAGATGCTCCGCCACTTCATCCAGAAGGTCCACCAGAACCGCTGGGCGCATCCGCGCGTGGTGGTGTGCGTGCCCTCGGGTGTGACGGGCGTCGAGAAGCGCGCTGTTGAGGAGGCATGCCTGTCGGCGGGAGCGCGGCAGGCATATCTGATCGAGGAGCCGATGGCGGCTGCGATCGGCGCCGGACTGCCGGTCGGGGAGCCGACCGGGAACATCGTCGTGGACATCGGCGGAGGTACCAGCGAGGTCGCGGTGATCTCGCTCGGCGGGATCGTGGTCTCGCAATCGATCCGCGTCGGCGGTGACGAGATGGACGTCGGCATCGTGAACTACGTCAAGCGCGAGTACAAGCTGATGATCGGGCAGCAGACCGCGGAGGAGATCAAGCTCGAGATCGGGTCCGCGTTCCCGCTGCCGGAGGAGGTGCAGGCGGAGGTCCGCGGCCGCGACCTGGTCACGGGACTCCCGAAGACCGTGGTGCTGACGTCCGAGGAGGTGCGCGGCGCGCTCGAGGAGCCGCTGTCGCAGATCATCGGCGCGGTGAAGGAGACGCTCGACCGCACGCCGCCCGAGCTGGCCTCCGACATCATGGACCGTGGGATCATGCTGGCGGGCGGCGGAGCGCTGCTGCAGGGCCTCGACGAGCGCCTGCGCGACGAGACGCAGATGCCGTGCCACCTGGCCGAGTCGCCGCTGACCTGCGTCGCGGTCGGCTCTGGGCGCTCCCTGGAGGAGTTCGACGTGATCCACCGGGCCAGCAAGAACTCGCGCAACAACCGGCGGCGCAGCCAGTACTGATGGCCACGAATACGAGCACGACACATTCCCTGCCACCTGGAAACGATCGCCTGGCCGTGTCCTCGGTCGGTCCGATAGCGCTCGACTATCGGACCTCCCTGCGTCCTTGCCAGGCTCCGTTCTCGGCGGCAGCGGAACGGTCGTACCCGCGATCGCGGCCATGATGCTGACCGGGGCGCCCAAGATGATTGGGGCGATGAGCCCCGGCGCGCATACATCACAAGGCTTGAAGGGGACTATCCGTTGTACAAGAAGTCGGTTCGTAGGCGACGGGCGGTTTTGGCGCTGCTCGTCAGCCTCTCCATAGCTCTCCTCACCGTCTACTTCGGAGAGTCGGCCTCCGGTGGCCTGCACGCGATCCAGCGCGGCTTCCTCGAGGTGCTGGCGCCGCTCCAGGAGGGCGCCAACCGGGCGCTGAAGCCGGCCCGCGACCTCGTCGGGTGGACGGGGGACGTGTTCGACGCCAAATCCGAGAACGACGGCCTGCGCAAGCAGAACGAGGAGCTGCGGCGCCAGGTGGCGGCGCTGCAGACGGCCGAGCGCGATGCGCGCCAGCTGCGCGCGCTGGTCGGGTTCAACCGCTCCAGCCGCTTCCCGGACGGCTACGACCCGGTGGGAGCGCGCGTGATCGGGCGCTCGCCGACCGTGTGGTACTCCGCGATCACGATCGACAAGGGCTCGAGCGAGGGCGTGCGCCCCAACCAGCCCGTCGTCAGCGGCGCCGGCCTCGTCGGTCGCGTGTCGGACGCGTCGGGCGGCGCCGCGCGCGTCACGCTGATCACCGACCACACGTCCGGGGTCTCGGCGCAGATCGTGCCCGACGGGCCCAACGGGCTCGTGAAGGCGACCGTCGGCAATCCCTCCGATCTGCTGCTCGACTTCGTCCAGAAGGGCCGCGCCGTGCGCGAGGGCGCGACGGTGGTCACCTCGGGCTGGCGTTCGTCGCGGCTCGAGTCGCTGTTCCCGCGCGGGATCCCGATCGGCCGCGTGACGCGGGTCGACTCCGACGAGCGGGAGCTGTACCAGCGCGTGCACCTGCGGCCGTTCGCGGACCTCCGTGAGCTGGACGTGGTCGAGGTGCTCACACGGGGCTCGCGCGCGGTCGAGAACGCACAGGTCACGCCGTGAACGTGAGCCTCGCCACCGTGCTGCGGCTGTGCGTGCTCGTCCTGACCGTGGTCGTGCTCCAGCTCGCGGTCGTGGGGCAGATCAACGTGTTCGACGCGAACGCCGACCTGCTGCCGCTGGTCGCCCTCTCGATCGGGCTGCTCGCCGGCCCGGTGGCCGGAGCGACCGTCGGCTTCCTCCTCGGGCTGGTCGCCGACATGGCCCTGCTGCAGACCCTCGGGGTGACATCGCTGCTGCTGATCGGGGTCGGCTACCTCGCGGGGCGCTACAGGGAGCTGCGCGACGCCACGCACAAGATGGTTCCCCCGCTCGGCGGGCTCGCTGCCACGCTGGGGTATGCGGCGACCTTCTCGCTGGTCCAGTTCCTGCTCGGGGTGGAGTCGCCCGTGAGCCCGCTCGTGATCAGGGAGATCGTGGTCGGCG
Organism: Solirubrobacterales bacterium; assembly: GCA_050697255.1. Classification (GTDB taxonomy): domain Bacteria; phylum Actinomycetota; class Thermoleophilia; order Solirubrobacterales; family JBBDJG01; genus CAVSXO01. The sequence continues at coordinate 541 of JBOGZM010000360.1, read as the reverse complement.
CGCTCCTCAACGGGTTGCTCGCGATCCCGGTGTTCGCGGCCGTGCGGGCGTTCCTGCGCGCGGACCTGATCGACGATCTGCGTCCGCGCCGCCGCCCGGTGACACGCCTGAGAGTGACCGCGTAGGTGTACATCCCCCAGGGCGACAGGCGGATGGTCGTGACGCCGCAGCTGGCGCTGCGCGTGGCGATCCTGGGCGGCATCGCGCTGGTGCTGTTCGCGGTGATCTTCTTCCGGCTCTGGTACCTCCAGGTGCTGTCCGGCGACAGGTACCTCGCGGAGGCGAACGACAACCGGGTCCGCGAGGTGAAGGTGGAGGCGCCGCGAGGCCGGATCGTGGACCGCAACGGCACCGTGCTGGTCGACAACCGCACGGCGCTGGTGGTGCAGGTGCTGCCGGAGCGGCTGCCGGACGATCGCGCGCGGCGGGCCCGGATGACGCGCCGGCTCGCGCACGTCCTGAGCCGGAACCCGCGCGCGCTGCGACGCAAGATCCGCCGCGAAGCGCGTCAACTGCCCTTCAGCCCGGTGACGATCAAGAC
>JBOGZM010000359.1:0-6868 GCA_050697255.1 Solirubrobacterales bacterium | reverse complement strand
GGCCACGGTCCAGCCGTCGTGGTAGATCACCGACGTTCCCGACACGTCGGGGTCGCGATAGATGCCGATCCGCGCATGCGAGCAGTCGTCGCTCTCCGGGCACGCCGGATTCGGGTGGTCGGTCGGCGACTTCTGCGTGTGGGTGTAGATCCGGTTGCCCTCGACGGGCTTGCCGAGGTCCAGCCGCGGCACGATCGGGCGCAGCCCGAGGCCGTCTGGGTCGTACCAGGTCGCGGTGAACCCGGCCTCCGGGTCCGTGTCGAACCTGGCGTGGACGAGCCACCGCACCCAGCGGCCGAGCACCGTCGGCACCGTCCACAGCGACTTCATGGACCCCGACTCGCATCTGTTGCGGGCGCTGTTTCGCATCGCGAACACGCCCTTGCCGGTCACGATGCCGAGCGCCGGAGTCCCGCAGGAGCCGAGCTGCTTCAGCTGCATCAGGAGCCCGCCGTCACCCGGGAATGAGACGGGGTCGCCTGGGCCCGCGAACGAGAAGTCCGGTGGCATGTAGGTCTGGAAGGCGATCCAAACCTCCTGACCGCGGTGGAACAGGATCCGCTCGTGGAGCCGCCTCGAGCTCGTGTTGCCGTTCTCGAGCTCGCAGCGCTCGCCGTAGGAGTCGTCGCCGTCACGCACCTCGATGCGGTAGGCGCGCTCGCCCTGCGCGACCGGGCTCGTGACCTGCCTGAAGCGCGAGCGGTCCGCGCAGCTGTAGCTGACCCACTCGTTGTTGTCCGGCCAGCGCCGGTCCTCGAGCCCGTCGTCCCACCCCTGCTCCGCGTCGCCGGTCCACAGGATGTCCGACTCGTCCACCGGGCCGGGCGGTGGGGGCGGGCTCGGGGACGGCGGCGGCGGGGTGGGCGACGGAGGCGGCGCGGGTGACGGCGCGGGCGCCTCCCCGCCCTCCTCCACGAGCTGGACGGAGCTGAGCAGCAGGTTGCGATCGCACGCCAGCGGGAGCGCCGGGTCGGAGGCGAACGCGTCGGCCGGCTCGAAGTAGTCGTTGTCGAAGCGGACCGAGATCACATGGGTGCCGACCGGCAGCGAGAGCGGCGCCTCGAGCGTCTGGTTGACGCCCTGGACGTACTCCGACATGACCGGCACGTCGTCGACCGCGACCTCGATGTGGGGCCACTCCGCACCGCACTTCGCCCCGCCCTCGGCCTGCACGACGAGCTTCGTCGCACGCTCCTCCAGGACCACGGTCTTCTGCACCTCCCCGTTGGTGAAGAAGGCGTTCACGGACAGCACCCGCTTGCCGTCCACGGTCACGAACCGTGCCCCCCAGATGGATCTGACGACGTTCTCGGCCGCGAACGCGGGCACGGCCAGCACGGCCAAGACCAACGCCGCGCGGACGAGCGCACGAAGCATGCGTGAGGTTCGCATCGATGGACCTCCCTGACTGTCGATGCCCGAGCGAGCCTTGTCCCTGCCACCGTGCTCGAGCTTGCTGCTGCGAATGCCGGCGCGTCCGTGTCCGGCACGAAGGCGGACAACCTACAACATCGAGCAGCCGAAGGTCGTCACTCGACGCAGCCGGTGATGGGCGCAACGTGGGCTCGAACCCGCTCCAGCGTCGTCCTACGAAACCCGCCCCGCTTGGCTATGCGGTACGAGGTTCTATGAGGTCATGTGCGTTTCGCTCAGATTGGACCGACGAATGGACCGACGAGAATGCGCGGTCCACGTACTCGGCCTCACGCTCGCTCGGTGCGTAGTCCGCATATATCTGTGTCGTGCTCAGATCACGGTGGCCCATCCACTCCTGGAGCGTCCTCAGCGGGACGCCCTGAGCGGCCATCATCGTCCCGAACGTATGCCGATCGTGGAACCGGACGTTCCGCAGCTTCGCCCGGTCCCTCGCATCCTTGAAGCGTGCGATCAGGCGACTCCGTCCAAGTGGTTGTCCCGTCATCGGACTGGCGAACACGAGGCCGTAAGGGCTCTGAGCGAGCGCTTCGCACAAGTCGAGGTGCGTATCAGGGCCTTGCTCGCTCGCGCACCGGCGGGTGACCGTCGAGAGCTGCTCGTCGAGGCGCTCACGATCCTGCTTGAGCTTCGCCAGGAGGACACAAAAGCGAATAGCATCGCAGCGCCGAGTTACTGAAATTTGCGGCAGCAGCTACTGAAGTTTGCTGCACCTACACATGGAGGTGTTCCGATGAGGCAGGCGCTAAGACCAGCGGCCGTGCTCGTTGCACTGATCACGCTGGCGGTGTCCGCGAGTGCGCTCGCGGATAGGCCCGAGCCGAAGACGTTTGTTGCGGTCCTCTCCGCTGCTGAGGAAGTCCCACCGTGTGAGCCCGCGGACAATAGTGCCCGCGGCAACGCGGTATTCCACGTCCTCGATGAGGCGACCGGGCTGGTGAGCTACAGGCTCGTCGCGAACAACATCCCGGGCGACACGACGGCCGCCCACATCCACATCGCGCCGAAGGGCGTGCCGGGCCCGATCGTGGAGCCGCTGCCGTTCACCGCCGGGGAGGAGAACGGCGTAATCGGGGAGGGCACGTTCACGAACAAGGCGTTGCTCGATGCAATGCAGGCTGACCCGCAGGCGTACTACGTGAACATCCACAGTTCGGTCTGCGGAGCGGGGGTCATCCGCGGTCAGCTTGGTGAGCACGGGCCGCAAGGCACCGCGGAGTAGGTCCACAAAAGAGAAGAGAAAGGCGGCCCCGTCTCGCTGTCCTCGCGAGGCGCGGGCCGCGCTGCCGCTCAAGCCTGGGTGGCGATGAACGCGGCCACGATCGGGCGCCAGGCATCGACCCGGGGCCTTGTGGATGCGGTCGGTGCCGGCGCGAAGGTGAATGGTGGACGTCGGGGAGTGCGGCTACTGCCAAGGGTTCGCAGGCGAGGCGGTCGTGGGCGAGGACCCGCTGCCGCCGTTCCACCCTTCGTGTATCTGCGTGGCAGAGGCGACTACGGAGAGCGTCAGCGGCGCTTCGCGGTGAAGCGGACCGGGTAGTCGGAGTTGCACAACCCCGTGGCCGACGACGGCTTGCGGACGGTGCCCCGGGCCTTCCCGGCCTTCGTGACCGTGATCGTGACCTTGAGCGTGCCGACATTCGGGTCCTTGTAGTTGGCCGAGCCCTTCCCCTTCGAGTTCAGCCTGATCGTCTTGACGGTCACCCGGACCTCGGCGGGCGGGCCGCATTGGAACAGTTGCCCCCTCACCTTGAAGTTCCGGACCTTGCTGCTCCGAACGGTGAAGGACACCTTGCCGCGGTCGGTCGGTTCCTCGGCCTGGCCCACCTGGATGTACTTGCCGTTCGTGGTGCCGGAGTAAGTCCCCGGCTTGGCCGCGGCGAACGCGACGGCGGGGATGGCAGCGAAGACCAGGAGGGAGGCGAGTAGGAACCGATGCATCAGAACGAAGCTACACGTGTGCCCGGAGGGACGCGACTTTTTCTTTCCGAGGCCGCCCCCGTGGGATATATGGCGGGGAGGACCCGCTGCCGGCGTTTCATCCGAGCTGCACGTGCACGGCCGCGGCGGCGTAGAAAATTGAACCGCTATTGGACCGACGGCGGGAGGCCCTGCCCATCCTCAGACGGCTCCACACGGCCTGTAAAGCCACGTAACGCCTGACAGCAGGGGATGGGCGCAACTGGGCTCGAACCAGTGACCTCCAGCTTGTCGAGCTGGCGCTCTCCCAACTGAGCTATGCGCCCTGGAGCGTCGAGTTTAGCCGCTGGATTAGGCGACCGGCGCGGCTGGCGGAGGCGCCGGCACGGGTGCCGGCTGGCCGTCGCCGGCGGGTGCCCCGACACCCTTCGCGCGCATCGTGAGCTCGAACGTCTCGCGGCTCGTGTAGCGCGGCGTCCAGCCGAGCTCGGTCTTGAGCTTCTCGTTCGAGGCGATCCACGGATGCAGCACGAACTCGATCTGGCCGGGCGGCGCCTCCACGTTCGGCAGGCGGAGCTTCCACGACGCCGCCGCGATGAGCCGGTACAGCTTCAGCGGCATCTTGCGGACCTTCACGCCCGCGATCCGCGCCGCCTCGGAGAGCTTGATCGTGCCGTCCGCTGTGAGGTTGTAGATGCCTTCCCGGCGCTCGGCCAGCAACCGTGAGATCGCGTCGACCACGTCCTCCTCGTGCACGAACTGCCAGTCCGCGTCGCGCCCGTCCGGCAGCACGATGAACGGGCTGTTCGTCCAGAAGCGGACGATGTAGTTGTCGACGTGGGGACCGAACACGATCGTCGGCCGCACGATCGTCATCGTGGCATCGGGGTGCTGTGCCGCCCACAGCTGGCAGAGGCGGTCGATCTCCGTCTTGTCGCGCGCGTACGCGTAGGCCGGCAGGCCGCGCACCGGGTGCTCCTCGGGGATCGGGACGGGGTTGTCCGGCCACGCCCCGTAGGCGGTGGTGCTCGACGCCACCAGCAGGTGCGGCACGCCGGCCGCGGCCGCGGCCTCCAGCACGTTCGCCGTGCCGTTCACGTCGATGTCGTACATCAGGTGCTCGTCGCGAATCGGGTTGAGGACGAAGGCGAGGTGCACCAGCGCGTCCGGCTGCTCCTCGGCGATCAGCCCCGCGATGCCGCGGTCGCGGACGTCCATGTGCACGAAGCGCGTGCGCGATCTCGGCAGGGCGGGCGCGCGGATGTCGAGGTTCACGACCTCGTGCTCGTCGTGCTGGATCAGCAGATCGGTGAGGCGGCTGCCGATGTAGCCGGACCCGCCCGTGATCAGGTACTTCATCGCTCTCGTCCTCTCTGTCGCTCGGGCGCCAAACCTATCCGAAAGCCCGGGGACCGCAACCTGCAGGCGAGTCGACTGTTGGAGATGACGAGGGGCCCGTTTGCGCGATTCTCAAGGAGATGCACGCGCCTCCGATACATGTAGTTGAAAGAACCGACGGGCCGGTGCGCTGTCTGTGGACGCCGGTGGCACGTTCTTTCGGAGCATGGGCGGGCCCCCACCACTTCATGGGGGCCTGCTCCATGAAGGGGTCGGTGCGCGCGCCCCTGGCGACTCGGATTCCTCACTTGACCGATCCCGCCAGCAGCCCCTCCACGAAGTAGCGCTGGAAGGCGAAGAAGAGCGCGAGCGGGACCGCGAGCGAGATGAAGGCCGCGGGCGCGATCAGCTCGAGGTTCGCGCCGAACTGCCGGAACTCGGAGAAGATCGCGACCGTGATCACCTGCGTGTCGCGGCCGAAGGTGAGCGCTACCAGAAAGTCGTTCCAGGTCCATAGGAACTGGAAGATCGCGAGCGAGGCGATCGCGGGAAGGCCCAGCGGGAGGATGAGCCGCAGGAAGATCCGCAGCTCCGAGGCGCCGTCGATGCGGGCCGACTCGAGGATGTCCCTTGGGATGCCAACGAAGAAGTTGCGCAGCAGGAAAATCGCGAACGGCAGCCCGAAGGCGCTGTGGAACAGGATCAGGGCCAGCGCCGTATCGAACAGTCCCAGGTTGTTGTAGAGCGAGAACATCGGGATCAGCGCCATCTGGAGCGGGACGACGAGCAGCGCGACGACGAGCAGGAAGAGCCAGTCCCGGCCCGGGAAGTCGAGCCACGCGAACGCATAGCCGGCGAGCGCACCGACGAAGATCGGGATCGCGGTGCCGAAGACCGCCACGACGAGCGTCGTTCCGAGCGCGGACGTGAGCGCCTGGTTGTCGAGCACGTTCCCGTAGTTCTCGAACGTGCCCAGGCTCGGCTCGGTAAAGACCTTCCACCAGCCCGTCGAACCGATCTCGTCCGGGCCGAGCAGCGAGGTGAGGAATAGCCCGAGCGTCGGTACGAGCCACAGCACGCCGATGAACACGAGCAGCAGGTTGAGCGGCGCTCTGGCGAGCAGACGTGTGGCGGTCGCCGCCATCAGGCCTCCCTCCTGAAGTTGCGGATATTCAGCAGCAGCAGCGGGACCACGAGCAGGAACAGGAAGACCGCGATCGCCGACCCGAGCCCGAAGTCGTTCACGCCGCCGAATGCGGTCCGCCACATCGCGAGCGCGATCACGTTCGCCTCGTCCTGGCTCGATGCGGGCGCCACCGACAGCACGATGTCGAAGACCTTCAGGACGTTGATCAGCATCGTTACGAACACGACCACGAGCACCGGGCGCAGGAGCGGCACCGTCACCCGCCGGAAGACCTGGCCCTCGGTCGCCCCGTCGGTGCGCGCCGCCTCGAGCAGATCGCGCGGGATCGCGGCCAGCCCGGCGCCGATGATCACCATCGCAAACCCCGCCCAGACCCAGATGTAGGCGAGCATGATCGCGGGCGTGATCAGGCTCGATCCGAGCCATGAAACGCCGGCGAACGGCTCTGCGAACGTCTTCGGTCCGATGGCGAGCCGATGGTCCGCGGCCTCGACTTCTTCGAAGGCGAACTCTCCGTCCGCACCGGTCTCGGTCGTGGCGACGGTCCCTCCGCCGGGATCGCGCAGTTCCACCGTGACGCCGGGCAACCCGAGCTCTCCCTCGTCCACGGCACCGCGCTCGCCGCCGTCGGGGGTGAAGTCACGCCAGACCACGCCCCCGATCACGCCCCCCGCCGCGGGCGGCGCACGCGCCTGCACGGCTCCGTCCGGGACGTCGTCGGGCGGGATTCCGGTCAGGCCGAGCAGCGCGATATCGCCGGCGCCGACAGGCCGCCGCAGCGCGAGGCCGCGCCCCGGAGTGCCGGTGAGGTCGTCCGTAGAGGGCTGCGCATCCGACAGCGCGCCCGGGGGTTCCACGGCGTCGGCGACCGCGCCCAGCGCGGCGTTGACCGCGCCGGTCTCGGGATCCTTCTCGTACATCACGCGCCAGATCACGCCCGCGGCGAACAGCGAGATCGCCATCGGCATGAACACGACCACCTTGAACGCCACCGACCAGCGCACGCGCTCGAGCAGCACCGCGAACACC
>JBOGZM010000358.1:0-1759 GCA_050697255.1 Solirubrobacterales bacterium | reverse complement strand
GATCGAGCGCATCCTGCGCGAGGGCGGCGCGGCCGCCCGCCAGCGCGCGATCGTGGGAGCGGACGGCATGGACGCGCTGCTCGACCGGCTCGTGCGGGAGACGCACGGAGCGCCGTGCCCGAGCTGATCCTCGGCCCGATGGTGCGCTACCTGGACGAGACCCAGGCCACGATCTGGGTCGAGACCGATGGCCCCTGCGAGGTCGAGGTGCTGGGGCGCACCGAGCCCACGTTCTGCGTCGAGGGCCATTACTACGCGCTCGTGCCGATCACCGGCCTCGAGCCCGGCCGCACGTATCCCTACGAGGTGCGGGTCGACGGCGAGCTGCGCTGGCCCGAGCCCGGCTCGGAGTTCCCGCCGAGCGCGATCCGCGCGATCGATCCCGACGGCCCCCTGAAGATCGTGTTCGGCTCCTGCCGGGTCGCGGTTCCACACCGCGAGCCGTGGAACCTGAGCCGCGACGAGCACGAGCTGGGGCGCGAGGTCGACGCGCTGTACGCGCTCGCGCTGCGGATGATCGAGGGGGACCCCGGGGAGTGGCCGCACCTGCTGCTGTCTGTCGGCGACCAGGTGTACGTGGACGAGGACTCGCCCCAGACGCGCGAGTTCATCCGCGCGCGGCGCGACACCAGCCTGCCGCCGGGCGAAGAGGTGGCGGACTACGAGGAGTACACGCGCCTGTACCGGGAGTCGTGGGGCGACCCCGTGATCCGGTGGCTGTTCTCGACCGTGGGCGTGGCGATGATCTTCGACGACCACGACGTGCACGACGACTGGAACACGTCGATCGCGTGGCTGGAGGAGATGCGCGCAAAGCCCTGGTGGGAGGAGCGGATCGAGGCGGGGCTGTCGTCGTACTGGGTCTACCAGCACATCGGCAACCTGAGCCCGGCCGCGCTCGAGCAGCTCGACCTGCTCCGCGAGGTGCGCGACTGTGAGGACGCGGGGCCCGTGCTGCGGCGCTTCGCGCGCGAGGCGGATCGCGGCAGCGAGGGGAGCCGCTGGAGCTACTGCCGCGACCTGGGCCGCACCCGCATGGTCGTGTTCGACTCGCGCGAGGGCCGCGAGCTGGGCAAGCGTCCCCGCACGATGGTGGACGAGCAGGAGTGGGAGTGGCTGAACGAGCAGGCGCGCGGTGGCTTCGACCATCTGCTGCTGATCGACACGCTTCCCTTTCTGCTGGTCCCGGCCCTGCACCACGTCGAGGCGTGGAACGAGGCCGTCTGCGCGGGCGCCTGGGGCGAGTGGGCGGTGCCCGTCGGGGAGCGGATCCGGCGCGCGCTCGACCTGGAGCACTGGGCGGCCTTCAACGAGTCTTTCCGGCGGGTGGAGGAGCTGCTCGGCGAGGTCGCGTCGGGACGGCGCGGGCCGCCTCCGGCCACGATCGTCGGCATCGCCGGAGACGTGCATCACGCCTACCTGGCCGAGGTCGGCTTCCCGCCGACGTTGAAGGCCGAAAGCGCGGTGTACCAGGCGGTGTGCTCGCCCTTCCGCAACGCTTTGAACGCGCATGAGCGCCGGACGGTGCAAATGGCGCAGCGCCCTGGGATGGAGCGCCTGCTGCGGCCGCTGGCGCGTGCCGCCGGCGTGCCGGACCCGCGCATCAGATGGCGGCTCGCGCAGCAAGCCACTTTCGACAACCAGTTCGCGACGCTCGAGCTGGAGGGGCGCAGCGCGCTGCTGCGGATCGAGCGGACGGTGCGCGACGACGCCGACAATCGCAGCATCGAGACGTCGCTGGAGCGGCGGCTGGCGTAGC
>JBOGZM010000357.1:0-4021 GCA_050697255.1 Solirubrobacterales bacterium | reverse complement strand
CCACTGCGGCGTGCGCCACATCCCGACGTTCTACGGGCAGTGGGATGGCGAGACCCACCTGGAGAGCATCAGCCCCGATGCGCTCGCGCGCATCGTCGCCGCGGAGGCCGGGGACGGCTTCAACGAGCTCTGCTGCCATCCCGGCTATGTAGACGCGGCCCTCGCGTCCTCGTACACGCTCGAGCGGCAGACCGAGCTCGAGACGCTCTGCGATCCCGAGGTCACCGCCCTGCTGAGCGAACGGGGCATTCGCCTGGTCACGTTTCGCGAGGTGCCGAAGCCGTGACGCGCGTTCTGCTCGCGACGGTGCGGCTGCTCGAGTTCTTCGAGGGCGCGGGCCACTTCTGGGTGTACATGCAGTACGCGCAGGCGCTCCGGCAGCTCGGATGCGAGGTGTACCTGCTCGACAGCTCGATCTGGTCGGACCACTCCCCCGACGAGCACCGCGTCCGCGAGTTCCGCGACCGGATGGCACGCTACGGCCTCGAGGACAGGGTGATGCTCGCCGGCAACGGTGTCCGCCACGCCGAGCCCGGGCTCTCCGACTTGCTGGATGAGGTCGACCTCCTCCTCAACTTCAACTACCACCTCAGCCCCGAGGTCGTCTCCGCGGTGCGACGCAGCGCACTCGTCGACATCGACCCGGGACTGCTCCAGTTCTGGATCAGCCGCGGATTCATCTCCCCGGCCGCCCACGATCTCTACTTCACCACCGGCGAGACGGTCGCGAACGGGTCCGACCTGATCCCCGACTGCGGTCTCGAGTGGGTCCCGATCCGCCCGCCCGTGTACCTCGACCTCTGGCCCTACACCCGCGGCGCCGGCGCGGACGCGTTCACGACCGTGTCGTCCTGGTGGGGCGAGAGAGACTACGTCGGCGACCCGGAGAGCTACTACGACAACACCAAGCGCACCGCCTTCCTGGAGTTCATCGACCTTCCGCGCCACACCGAGCAGCCCCTGGAGCTGGCGCTCTTCCTCGCCGACTCGGACAGGGCGGACCGGAGGTCACTCGAGGATCGCGGCTGGCGGGTCCGGCACTCGCGGGACGTCGCGGGGAGCCCCGAGCAGTACCGGGCGTACGTCCAGAGCTCGCGGGGCGAGTTCAGCTGGGCAAAGGCCTCCTGCGTGAAGTTCCAGAACGCCTGGATCAGCGACCGCAGCCTCTGCTACCTGGCGAGCGGGAAGCCGGTGGTCGTCCAGCACACCGGCCCGAGCTCGTGCCTGCCCGACGGCGAGGGCATCTTCCGCTTCCGGACGCTCGCGGATGCGGCCCAGGCGTTTGACTCGATCAACGCCGACTACGAGCGCCAGTGCCGCCTCGCCCGCAATCTAGCCGAGCAGCACTTCGACGCGGAAGTCGTGGTCAGCAGACTCCTCGAGCGGGCGCTGTGATCGAGCCGACCGAGCCTCACGCAACCCGATAGACGGTTCCGCAGTTACCCGTTGCGCGACGTGGTTGATGCCGACCAGCCGGGCGCGCTCAGCCATCGCGCCGCATCAGCGCCCGCACCTCGGCTTCGTCGACCAGCGCCGGCGATGTGGAGTCCATGAAGTCGAGCAGGTCGGCCGCGAAGCGCCAGGGGTGATCGCGGTGGGGGAAGTGACCGGCGTCCTCATAGACGATGCAGCGGCTGCCGGGCATCGCGTCGTGGGCCTCGCGCCCGTGCGAGGCGGGAATCATCCGGTCGCGCGCACCCCAGATCAGCAGGGTCGGCACCGTCACCGCCAGGTAGAGCCGGTCCCGGGCGGAGACGCGCTGCCCGCTGATGTCCATGATTCCGCGCACCGTGTGCACGAAGGCCTGACGCGTCTCCATGTCGCCCAGCGATGCGAACCCACGCGCCATCTCCTCCAGGTCGCGGCTCGGCCGGAGGCCGGCCCGCCCCAGCAGGCGCGCGACGGAGGCGCCGGCGTTCCGCAGCGGCTCCGCGCACAGCAGCGGCAGCACGTACTCGGCGGCCGGGAGAGTCGCCGCCCGCAGCAGCATGTGCACCTCGTCCCCGAGACCGCCGCTCGACACGAGGACCAGCCGCTCCACCCGCTCGGGGAACTGGTAGGCGAACTGCATCGCCACCCCTCCGCCCAGCGAGTGTCCCACGACAGTCGCCCTGTCGACGCCGAGGGCGATCAGCAGGTCTCGGACGCCGCTCGCATAGGCCCCGAGCGAGTAGTCGCCGCGAGGCTTTGCGGACTCCCCGTGCCCGAGGAGGTCCGGGGCAATCACCGTGTGCCGCTCCGCGAGCGGCGGGATCACCTCGTCCCATGTTCGCGAGCTGCCGGCGATCCCGTGGACGAGGACCAGGGCGGAGCCTGTCCCCGCACGACGGAAGCTCACCCGATGGCCGTGGAGGACGATCTCCTCGACGCCGGCCGCATGGTCCGCCGCGGTCACCTGACCTGGACGCCCGAGATCGCGCGGGCGATCACCAGCCGCTGGATCTCGGAGGTCCCTTCGAAGATCGTGTAGATCTTCGCGTCGCGATGCATGCGCTCGACCGGGTACTCGCGCGTGTAGCCGTTGCCCCCCAGGATCTGGATCGCACGCTCCGTCGCCCACACGGCCACCTCGCCGGCCTTCAGCTTCGACATCGATCCCTCCGCCGAGTCGAACGGGTGCTCGTTGCGCCCCATCCATGCCGCGCGCCAGACCAGCAACCGCGCGGCGTCGATCTCCACCTTCATGTCGGCGAGCGTGAACGCGATCGCCTGGTTCTCGATGATGGGCCGGCCGAACTGGGTCCGCTCCTTTGCATATTCGAGCGCGTACTCGTAGGCCGCGCGCGCGATGCCGAGCGCCTGCGCGCCGACCGTCGGGCGGCTGACCTCGAACGTGCGCATCGCGGCCTGTCGCTTGGAGCTGCTGCCCTCGCGCGACCGCGCGAGGCGCTCGTCGAGCTTCTCCTTCCCGCCCAGCAGGCATGACCCCGGGATGCGGCAGTCGTCGAGGAACACGTCCGCGGTGTGCGACGCGCGGATGCCGTGCTTCTTCACCTTGGTGCCCATCTGGAGGCCCTTGGTGCCTGGTGGGATCACGAATGCCGCCTGTCCCCGCCCGCGCAACTCGGGGTCGACCGAGGCGACCACCACGTGGACGTGCGCGATCCCGCCGTTGGTTGCCCACGCCTTTTGCCCGTTCAGGACCCACTCGTCCGTGGCCTCGTCGTACCGCGCGCGCGTACGCAGCGAGGACACGTCGGAGCCCGCGTCGGGCTCCGAGACGCAGAACGCGCCCACCTTCGGGTCCTCGGGCGTGCCGTAGCACTGCGGGACCCACTCCATCAGCTGCTCCGGGGTGCCGGACGCGAAGATTCCCGCCACGGCCAGCGTCGTGCCCATGATCGACATTCCGATGCCGGCGTCACCCCAGAACAGCTCCTCGTTCACGATCGGCAGGGACAGTCCGGATGCGTCGGCCCAGAACTGGGTCAGGCCCTCGAAGGAGTAGAGCCCGATCTTCGCCGCCTCCTGGATCACGGGCCATGGGGTCTCCTCGCGCTCGTCCCATTCAGCGGCAGCCGGACGCACCACCCCCTCGGCGAAGCCGTGCACCCAGTCGCGCACGTCCTTCTGGTCCTGAGACAGCTCGAGCGAGAACGGCGGACGGTCCTCGCCGGGGTCGGCGAGCGCCGCCGCGGCGGCCGCCTGCACGTCGGCGGACACGTCGAGCTTTGCCGAGCGGGCCGCGGGACTGGTGCTGGGTTCCATCGTCGCTCCTTCCCGGGAGTGCGCTTTTGAGCGTACGCAAGAGAAGAGTAGGGTTCTGCGCTCGCGAACGCCGAGCGCCTAGGCCAAAGGCCGGCCGCGAGCGCGAGCAAGCGCAGCGCGATGCGGGCCCCAAGGCCGGGCAGCGTGCAGCCGCCGTGCCGCTCCAGGCCGAGCTGGCCCTTTGCAGGTCCAAAACACCGACTCGATCCACCGGCGCACGGCTCCGAGCGATCCGAAAGTGCCGGCCGGGCTCATCGATCTCGGCGATGACGGCGTGGCCCGCGAGCGGTGCGGTCGGCGCAACCGTCGACTC
>JBOGZM010000356.1:0-3919 GCA_050697255.1 Solirubrobacterales bacterium | reverse complement strand
GCGTTGTCCGTGCAAAGCGCGGTCGGCGGGATCTTCAGCTCGAGGCCTCGAGCGGCGCACTCCTCGGCCACCCGGGAGCGCAGCAGCGAGTTGGCCGCCACCCCACCCCCGATCGCCAGCCGGCGGTGGCCGGTGCGATCCAGCGCCTGACCCAGCTTGGCCACGAGGGACTCGACCACCGCCTGCTGGTACGACGCCGCCAGGTCGGCGCGCCGGGCCGTCGTCTGCTCGGCGCCCAGCTCCCGCACCTTGTAGACCAGGGCAGTCTTCAGCCCGCTGAAGCTGAAGTCGAGCGAGTCGCCGCGTCGCATCCCGAGCGGGAAGTCGAAGGCCTCCGGGTCGCCTTCGCGCGCCAGGCGGTCGATCGCTGCGCCCCCGGGGTAGCCCAGCCCCATCAGGCGGGCTCCCTTGTCGAGCGCCTCGCCGGCGGCGTCGTCCCGGGTGGAGCCGAGCAGCTCGTACCCATCGTGCCGCTCCACGCCGGCGAGCAACGTGTGGCCGCCGCTCGCGATCAGGCAGAGGAAGGGCGGTTCGAGGTGGTCGGGCTGGAGATAGTTCGCCGCCACGTGGCCATGGAGGTGATCGATCGCCGCGAACGGCAGCCGTGCCGCGGCGGCGAGCGCCTTCGCCGTGGAAAGACCCACCAGCAGCGCGCCGATCAGCCCGGGCCGGCTGGTCGCGGCAACCGAGCCGAGGTCCCGCAGGCCTACCCCGGCCTCGTTGAGAGCTTCCTCCACGACGGTGTTGACGAGCTCGAGGTGGTGCCGGGATGCGATCTCGGGGACCACCCCGCCGTAACGCTGGTGGAACCGCGCCTGCGAGGAGATCACGTTGCTCAGGATCTCGCCCGACGGCGTGACGACCGCCGCGCAGGTGTCGTCGCATGACGTCTCGATTGCGAGCAGCGGGTCGGCGGCCGTGCTCAGCGTGGGCGGGCCTCGGTCCGCCACATGATCAGGGCGTCCTCGTTGTTGTCGTGGTAATAGCGGCGGCGCACCCCGGCCGCGCGGAACCCGAAGGCCTCGTACATCCGGATCGCTTCGGCGTTCGAGACGCGTACCTCGAGCGTGTACCGGTCGTGATCGCCGGCGGTCTCGAACAGGTGCTCGATCATCGTCGTCGCGATCCCCTCGCGCCGGCGGTCGTCGCGGACCGCGATGTTCATGAGATGCCAGACAGTGTGGTAGCGGGAGCAGATCAGGTAGCCGATCAGCTCTTCGCCGCGCCACGCCCCGACGCAGACGCTCGACGGCTTGGACAGCTCGAGCACGAACATGGCCAGCGACCAGGGAGCCGGGAAGGAGCGTCGCTCGACGGTGATCACGTCCGGCAGGTCGCCGTACGTCAACGCGCGGATGGTCAGGTCCGGGCGTTCACGCAGCGCCGTCGTCGCGGCGGGACTCTCGAGCGCTTCTAGCGATCTCCGCATCTGGTTGCCTCACGTAAACCGGGTGTACCCGCTCCGGAGCGACGGCCTCCATGTCTCGCGCCAACCGGCAGACATGCAGCGCGTCGATCGCATGCAGGCCCGATTCGGGTGCGGGCACGACGGCGCCGGCCGCCTCCAAGCGTGCGAGCGATTCTAACGCCCAGTCACCCGCCGCCAGCGGGTGTTCCGGCGCATCTGCGATGCGCTCCTCCAACTCCTCGGGCAGCAGGGCCAGTGGCCCCCAATCGCGCCCGAGGGGCTCCCCGGCTCGATGAAGCGAGGCGAACACCTGCCCGCGCTTCGCGTCGATCAGCGGGAGGAGGAGCGTCCCCGGGGCGGCCTCCGTGCCGTCCGCGATGCCGGCAGCGAGCGCCTCCAGCGACGAAACGGGATGGAGCGGCACCCGGAGCGCCTGCGCGAGGCCGCGCGCCGTCGCCACGCCGATCCGCAAGCCTGTGAAGGTGCCGGGCCCCACGCCCACCGCGATCGCCGTCACGTCCTCCCAACCGGTCTGGCCCCGCTCGAGCAACCGCGCGAGCGTGGGCAGCAGCTCCGCCGAGTGCGCCGGCGAGCCGAGCAGCCGCTCCGGGCCCGCCGCAGGCGTGCGGACCGGCTCGCCGGACGGTGGGATCACGCACGCGGCCGTGACGGCCATCGACGTGTCGAACCCGATCAGCGTCACCCGTGGGACACCTGCGGGAGCGCGTCGCGCATGGCGTTCAGGAGCGGCTCTTCTCCGAGCGCGGCGATTCCGCGGCGATCTCCGCCCAGGTGCGAAAGCTTCAGATCGAGCACCACCCGCTCCGGCTCCACCCTCGCCACGCCCGCCCCGGGCCACTCGATGAAGGTGACGCCCTCGGGGCTGAGGTAATCCTCCAGCAGCGCGGGGTCCTCTCCCTCGAGGCTCTCGAGCCGGAACAGGTCGAGGTGGGAGACCGGTACGTCCCCGCGGTACACGTGCCCGATCGTGAACGACGGGCTCGTCACGACATCGGTCACGCCCAGGGGCTCGCAGGCGGCGCGCACCCAGGTGGTCTTGCCGGTGCCGACCTCCCCCGCGATGAGCACCACGTCACCGGGGCGCAGCAAGGCCCCGATCGCACGGGCGGCGCGCTCCGTCGCCCGCGGGGAGTCGCTGGTGAGGGCGGCCTGCGGCACGGGCGCAGCCTAGAGCCCGCCGACGCGGGATCCTGCGCCTCAGAACAGGCCGAGCTGGTCCACCTCGGCCGCCGCGCCTACCAGCACAGGCTCGGGCTCCGGCGCCGGCTCCTCCGGCGGCGGTCCGGGCTCACCCGGCAATGGCTGTTCCAGCAGCGCAGGAAGCGCCTTGAAGTCCTCGCGCAGCCGCTCCAGCATCGCCGGCGTGTAGAGCGCCGCCGCGGGGTGGAAGATCGGATACAGGAAGACCGCGCGGCCGCCGAGCTCCCGCACCTGCGGGGCTCCGCGAACCTTCGTGATCCCCTCCGGGCGACCGGAGAGCAGCTTGGTGGCGAAGTTCCCGAGCGAGCAGACGACCCGCGGCTGGGTCAGCTCGATCTGCCTGAACAGGTGGCCCTCGCACGCCTCGATCTCCGCGGGCTGGGGGTCACGGTTGCCGGGTGGGCGGCACTTCAGCACGTTGGCGATGAAGCATTGGCGGCGCTCCATCCCGATCTCGGCGAGCAGCTTGTCGAGCAGCTTGCCGGCCTGACCTACGAAGGGCTTGCCCTGCTTGTCCTCGTTGAAGCCGGGCGCCTCCCCCACGAACATCAGGTCGGCAGCCGGGTCCCCCGTGCCGAACACGACCGTGTTGCGCTCCGCGGCCAGCGGGCACTTCTGGCAGTCGGACAGCTCGTGGTAGAGGGCGACGAGGTCCTCGCGGCGGGCGGCAGCGTCAATGGCAGCCACAGGAGCCCCCGCAGCATCCACCGCCCATGCCCGACCTCGTCATGGCCTGCGCGACGCCATTCCCACCCGCCGAGACCGACCGCACGCTGAATGCCGACATCAGCCTCGCCGTCCGCGTCGAGCCGCACGCCGGGCACTCGGCGGATGGAGCGGCCGCACGCACCAGCTCCTCGAAGCGGTGGTCGCAGTCACGACAGACGAACTCGTAGATCGGCAAGGCGGTGAGGATGCTAGGAAGCGATACGGATGGATCCTAGTCCGCCGTCCGCCGACGCCGACGGCCAACGGGCCCCGGTATCATGGCTGAAGCCCGGCTTCTTCCGGGGCCGTCACCGAAACGGGATGGACCTATCGGAACTGCGGGAGCTGGGCCGTAATCGAGACGACCGTCTGGTATCTCCCATGAGGGAACTGGAACGGCCACACATGAAGCCATGCACCTGAGAACCGTCCGCACGGTGGCGGCGCTGCGCGCCGCCGTCTCAGCCGCCCGCCGCTCCGGGCGCTCGATCGGGCTCGTCCCCACGATGGGATCCCTGCACGAGGGGCATTTGAGCCTCGTCCGCGCGGCGCGTGAGCAGTGCGGGCTCGTCGTCGTGAGCC
>JBOGZM010000355.1:0-5897 GCA_050697255.1 Solirubrobacterales bacterium | reverse complement strand
CTGAAAGAGACATCGCAAGCGACGTCTCACTCGTACACCTCACGGAAGCGGCGGACCAGGCGGATCGAGATGAGGTTCATCACGAACGTCATCACGAACAGCGTCGCGCCGACGGCGAAGATCGTCTTGTACTCGAGGCTGCCCGTGGGGACGTCGCCGATACCTACCTGTGCGATGTAGGCCGTCATCGTCTGGACCGCCTCGTAGGGGTTGAACGTGACGGTCGGTTGCGCGCCCGCTGCGATCGCCATGATCATCGTCTCCCCGACCGCGCGCGAGATCCCGAGCACGAACGAGGCCACGATGCCTGACAGCGCGGCGGGCACGACCACGCGGGTCGACACCTGGAGCTTGGAGGCGCCGAGGCCGTATGCGCCCTCGCGTAGGGCCATCGGCACCGCCGTCATCGCGTCGTCGGACAGCGAGGCGACGGTGGGGAGGATCATGACGCCCATCACGAGACCTGCCGCGAGCGCGTTGAACACCTCCAGGGGCAGGCCCAGGTCCTGTAGGAACGGGGTCACGAAGGTGAGCGCGAAGTAGCCGTACACCACGGTCGGTATGCCGGCCAGCACCTCGAGCGCGGGCTTCAGCCACCGCCGCGCGCGCGGGCCCGCGTACTCGGACATGTAGATCGCCGCCCCGAGGCCGAACGGTAGCGCGACCAGGCACGCCCAGAACGTGGTGGTGAGCGTGCCGACCACCAGGGGCAGGACGCCGAAGCTGGAGGGGCTGAACAGCGGCGACCAGTCGGTGCCGGTGAGGAACTCGCCGACCCCGACCTCGCGGAAGAACTCGATCGTGGGCTGGAGCAGCGCCGCCACGATCCCGATCGTGGTCAGGACCGAGACGGCCGCGCAGGCCATCAGGACGAGCCGGATCGCCGTCTCGCCGTAGCGTTTCCTCGAAGCAGTGAGCCGGAGCGCCACGGGCGCGCCGGCTCCCACTGCTTCTTCAGCTCTCGAGGACGCTTCCAACTAACTCGCGAGTTGTGCGACCTTGTCGTCGGCTTCCTGCTGTTGCTCCTCGGTCAGCGGCACGAACTGCGCCTGCTCGGCGATCGCCTCCTGGTTGTCCACGTAGAACTGGACGAACTCCCGCACGACCTCCTTCTGGAGCGCCTGCGCGGAGGGGTAGATGAACAGCGGCCGCCCCAGGGGCTTGTAGGTGCCGTTCTGCACCGTCTCGGTGGTCGGCTCGACGCAGCCGTCGCCGCCGTCCACCTGAACCGTCTTCACCCTGCCCTCGTTCGCGATCGCATAGGACAGACCGAAGTACCCCAGGTTGCCCGCGTCGCCGGACACGCCCTGGACCGTGACGTTGTCGTCCTCGGTGGGGCTGTAGTCCTTCCGTGTGCGACCCTCCTCGCCGTTGATGGCCTCGGTGAAGTAGTCGAACGTGCCCGAGTCCGTGCCGGCGCCGAACAGCTTCATCCCCTGGTCGGGGAAATCGCTGCGGACCTGGTTCCAGTTGCTCACGTTCGAGCCCCGGTCCCAGACCTTCTTAAGCTCGGCGGTCGTGAGGCACTCGGCCCAGTCGTTGTCCGGGTTCACGACCACGGCGAGCCCGTCGTTGGCGACCGTGACCTCCTCGTAGTCGATGTTCTGCTCGCGGCAGGCGTCGATCTCGTCCTGTTCGATTGCCCGTGAGGCGTCCGAGACGTCGGTCTCGCCGGCGCAGAACTTCTCGAAGCCGCCGCCGGTGCCAGAGATGCCGACCGTGATCCGCACGTCGGGGTTCTCCTCGCGGAACAGCTCAGCCGCCGCCTCGCTGAGCGGCCCAACGGTGCTCGAACCGTCGATGCGGATCGTGCCGGAGAGGTTTCCTCCGCCCCCTCCGCTCGAACTGTTGTCATCGCCGCAAGCGATCACCAGCATCGGGAGTGCCAGCATGGCGACCGCTGCGGGAAACAGGAAGCGTGAGCGCACGCGCGCCCTCCTTTTATCGTTGTCATCTTTCATCGAGGAATAGCGTCGTGGCCGGGAACGCCCTGCTGGTTAAAGGCGCGTGTCCGTGGTGTGAAAATCCTGTGAATCGCCGCCGCCGGCCATGGCGATCCGGGCCACCCGCCTCTACACTGGCCTTCAGTGGAACCGCTCGAAGGCGTCCACAACCTCTTGCCCGACGCGGGTCAGGGAGCACCGGTCCCGGCAGCCGTCAGGCTCGCGATCGTCGACTCCGACAGCGGCTTCGTGCGCGTGCTCTCCAACCGGGTGGGAGCGGTCGGCTGGCGCGCCGAGGTGCTGACCAGCCCGCCGCCGGTCGAGGAGCTGTCACGGCTGCGCCAGCATGCGATCGTGATCGATCCCGCGCCGCTCGGCTCTGAGGCCTGGCCCTATCTGGGGCAGCTCTGCTCCAGCTCCACGTCACAGGTGGTGATCGTCTGCACCGGACCGACCTCGGTCGCGCAGCGGGTGCGGGGCCTGCGGCTGGGCACGGACGATTGGGTCACGAAGCCATGCCACCCGGAGGAGGTGCTGGCGCGCGTCGAGGCGGCCCTGCGGGCGCGGCAGGCGAGCGCCATTGCGGCCGAGGCCGCGGAGCCCGTGGTGGCGGGGGAGCTCGAGATCCGGGCGGACATGTTCGAGGCGTTCGTCGGCGGCCGGGCCGTCGGCCTCACGCGGCGCGAGTTCGAGCTGTTGCAGCTGGTGTCCTCCGCCGCCGGCCGGGTGATCCCGCGTGAGCGCATATACGAGCGGGTGTGGGGGTACGCGATGGCCCACGGCGACCGCTCGGTGGACGTGTTCGTCCGCAAACTGCGCAAGAAGCTCGAGTCCGCTTCGCCTGGCTGGCGGTACCTGCACACCCACTTCGGCGTCGGCTACCGGTTCGATGCCCAGGAGGCCGGCGACGCACCGGGCCCCGACGACCCGGACCCGCCCGCTCCCTCTGCTAGCTTGCCCCCGGCCTGAGGGTGCAGGTCCCCTCAGCCAACCGCCGATGGCCCGACTGAGTCTCGTTCCCAAGGACCGCGAGTTCTTCAACCTCTTCGACGAGGCGGGAGCCAACATCATGCACGCGGCCCAGCTCCTGGGCCGGCTGATGAAGCAGTGGCCCGACGCGGGGGGGCTGGGGCGCGAGATCCTGATCTGCGAGCAGGAGGGCGACCGGATCACCCACGACATCATCCACCGGCTGAACAGCACCTCGGTGACGCCGATCGACCGCGAGGACATCCACGCGCTCGCGTCCGCGCTGGACGACATCGTGGACTTCACCGAGGAGGCGGCCGACTTCATGGGCCTCTACCACATCGAGGCCCCGATGGAGCAGGCGCTGCAGCTGGCCGGCGTGCTCGAGGACGCCTGCCGGAACGTCGCCCAGGCGCTCAGCCGGCTGCGCGGGTTCCAGGAGCTGAACCACTACTTCGTCGAGGTGAACCGGCTCGAGAACGAGGGCGACCGGATCACGCGCGAGGCGCTTGCCTCGCTGTTCAGGGGAGGGATCGACCCGATGGTCGTGATCAAGTGGAAGGACATCTTCGAGCGGCTCGAGCACGCGATCGACGCATGCGAGCACGTCGCGAACATCCTCGAGGGCATCGTCGTAAAGCACACCTGATCCTGGCCGCCCGTCGACGGGCGGCTCGCCGCGAGTTGAGAGAGAGCAATGGATAGCGACCTGGTGCTGGTCATCGTCGTCGTGACGGCGCTCGCATTCGACTTCACGAACGGGTTCCACGACACGGCCAACGTCGTCGCAACCGGTATCTCGACCCGTGCGATCCCGCCCCGCACGGCGGTGGCCGGCGCGGCCCTGCTCAACTTCGTGGGGGCATTCATCTCGCTCGAGGTGGCCGCGACGGTGGCGAACGGAATCGTGGAGGCGGACCTGATCACGCCCACGATCGTGTTCGCGGGGCTGATCGGCGCGATCGCCTGGAACCTGATCACGTGGTGGTACGCGCTTCCGTCCAGCTCGTCACACGCGCTGATCGGCGGCGTGGTCGGCGCGGCGCTGGCGGCCGAGGGCACGCAGGGGGTGATCGGCGATGGGCTGGTCGGCAAGGTCTTCGTGCCGGCGCTGATCGCTCCGGTGCTGGCGTTCGCCGTCGCCGGGCTGGGGATCCTGTGTGCCTACTGGATCATCGGGCGCCTGCGGCCCGGGTCGGTGAACCGCGGGTTCCGGCTGGGGCAGATCGCCTCCGGCGGGCTGCTCGCGCTCTCGCACGGCACCAACGACGCCCAGAAGACGATGGGGATGATCACCCTTGCGCTGATCGCGCACGGCGACATCAGCCCGGACGACTTCCACGTCCCGACCTGGGTCGTGGTGTCAGCCGCAACCGCGATCGCGCTCGGCACGTATGCGGGGGGCTGGCGCATCATCCGCACGCTCGGGACCCGCATCATCAAGATGGACCCGGCACAGGGGTTCGCGGCACAGGGGGCGGGGGCGACGGTGATCCTCGCGTCATCTCACTTCGGCTATCCGCTGTCGACCACCCACACCATCTCCGGTGCGGTGATGGGGGCCGGCGCGGCGAAGCGGCTGTCGGCCGTCCGGTGGGGCGTGGCGGGCAACATCGTCACCGCCTGGATCCTCACGATCCCCGCCGCCGGCACCATCGGCGCGCTCGTCTACGGCGTGACGCGGATCTTCGGCGAGGGAGCGCTCGGTCCCGTGATCGTGTCGGTCATGGTGATCTCTCTGATCGCGGCCATCTTCGGGCGGCGTCTCCGGGAGGCCCCGCCGCCACCCGTGCCCGTGGCCGGGGAGTCGGCACCGTGATCGCGACGATCGTGGACTGGGCGGCGCTGCGCGACGTCGTGATCGCCTCGCTGGCGGCCGGCGTAGGGGTCATGGTCGCGTTCTCGCTCGCGATCCTGGGCCTGACCCGCTTCGCGGACATGCGCCGCGACGGGCGTGTCGCGGAAGCATGGGCGTTCGCCGGCCTTGCGGTCGCCGGCCTGGCAGTGTCCGGCACCGCGGTGGTGTTCGGGATCATCATGATGGCCTCGAAATAGCGGCGCGCCGGTTCCGCGGTTCTAGAATCGCCTTCATGAGCCGCACCACGCTGCGCAACGTCGCGATCGTCGCGCTGGTCGCGCTGATGGTCGCCGCGATCCCCGGGGGCTCGGCGACCGCCGAGCTGCTGCTGGCGATCCTGGCGCTCGGCTTCCTGGCCGCGATCGGCTTCCTCGGCTACCGCCTCTATATGGAGAACAAGTTCACGCTCTGGAGCATGAGCGACCAGCACAGGGCTCTGCTCTACGGCGGGGTGACGGTCGCGACGGCGACGCTGATCGCCTCCGACCGGCTCTTCGACAGCGGGCTCGGCACGATTCTGTGGTTCTCCCTGCTGGGCGGCTCGGTGTTCGCCGTCTACCACGCCTGGGTCGAGTCCCGGCGTTACCGGATCTAGCACTTCCGGCCGTAAGTCCGGTCGAGCCTCTGGCGAGCGAGAATCGCGGCTGGGCCAGGACGCAGGGAGGGCCAATAGTCGTGACTATTGGGCCGACTGAGGACGCCGCCAGGCGCAGATTCGCAGCCGCCAGAGACCGATAGGACTTGCGGACGGGAGTCCTAGGGCCGGTCGGGGTAGGGGACCGCAGGCCCGTCGCGCTCGAATCTACGGGTCCGCGCGCCTTCCGTGATTCGCGCGCGCTGACGCGGCGCATCCGTGTGCGTAGCTTCCACCACGGCAAGGATGAACACCGCGGGAGCACAGCGAACGGAGTCTGAGCGCGGGCAGGCGTCGATCGAGCTGCTGGGCGTCCTGCCCGCGGTGCTCCTCGCGGCGCTGGCCGCCTGGCAGATCGTGCTGGCGGGGCACACGGCCTGGCTGGCCGGCAATGCGGCCCGGGTTGCGGCGCGCGCCGAGGCGGTGGGGCGGGATCCCGGTGAGGCGGCCCGGGGCGCGCTGCCGGCTCATCTGCGCCGGGGGCTGATCGTGA
>JBOGZM010000354.1:0-3633 GCA_050697255.1 Solirubrobacterales bacterium | reverse complement strand
GGTCGAGCCCGGCGCCGTCCGGCCATCCCTGAGCCTCGCCCGCGCGCCCGCTGTCGATCGCCACCGTCACGATCGGCGCGTCGCGGTCCTTCAACGTCTGAAGAAACGCGACCACGTGCAGGCCGGCGCCGTCCGCCGCGACTCGCAGCTGACGCAGGTCCGCCGCGTTGTGGCCGTAGCGGTTCGCGTTCGTGGGGTAGCGGTAGTCGCCGCGCGTGGGAGCGAGCGCGGCGCGGAACGCGGCCCGGTTCGGGCCGCCGTCGAGGTTCGCGCCGTAGTCGTCGTACAGCCAATCGTCGTGGATCAGCTCCCCGCGCGAGACGCGCGTCTGGCCCGAGAGCATCGTCGGGTCACCGCGCCAGTCGGTGACGATGCCGTCCGCGCGGTGCGGCGCGCCGCTCGCGGGCGCCGGCAGCGCTACGGCGACGAGCACGGCGGCAAGCAGCGCGACAGCGGATCTGGGCACCGACGCCGATTCGACCTTCATCCCGTCCGTCCTCCCCTTTGCGGATGGAGCGCGGGGCATTCAGTACCGTTCGGCGGTCCAGCACGCCCCGCAGGACCTCGTTGCCATGAGTACCCGTCCCGGACCGGAACCAACCACCCGCGAGAAAAGGCTGACGCTGATCGCCTGCATCTCGGGGTCCGCGATCGTGTTCATCGACGGCACGGTCGTGCAGGTGGCCCTGCCCGCGATCCGCGAGGACCTCGACGTGGGCCTCGCCGCGCAGCAGTGGGTCGTCGAGGCGTACCTGCTGACGCTCGCCTCGCTGCTCCTGATCGGCGGGTCCTTGAGCGACCTGTTCGGGCGCCGCCGGATATTCGCGCTCGGCACGATCCTGTTCGGGATCACGTCGGTCATGTGCGCCGCTGCGCCGAGCGCCGAAACGCTGATCGCGGCGCGCGCGCTCCAGGGAGCCGCGGGCGCCCTGCTGGTGCCCAGCACGCTGGCGACGATCATGGCCGTGTTCCCGGAGGACGAGCGCGGGCGCGCGATCGGGTCGTGGACGGCATGGAGCGGGGTGTCGACGGTGATCGGGCCGCTCGCGGGCGGCGCGCTGGTCGACGCCGCATCGTGGCGGTGGATCTTCGCGCTGAACCTGATTCCGGTGGCGCTCACCCTGTACCTGGTGCTGCGCGAGCTGCCGGCCCGGGCCGAGGTGCGGCTCGAGCACAGGCACGTCGACTGGCCCGGCGCCGTGCTGGCCGGGCTGGGGCTGGCCGGGCCCGTGTTCGCTTTGATCGAGCAGCCGGCTCGAGGATGGGACGACCCGCTGGTGGTGGCGCCCCTGATCGGAGGGGTCGTCCTGCTGGCCCTGTTCATCCTCCAGGAGCACCGCAGCCCCGAGCCGATGATGCCGCTCGACCTCTTCAAGCGCCGGAACTTCGCCGTCGGCAACCTCGCGACGCTCTTGATCTACGGGGGCCTGGGCTCGGCGCTCTTCTTCGCGGTCCTGTTCCTGCAGGAGACGGCCGGCTACACCGCATTCGAGGCGGGGTTCGCCCTGCTCCCGATCACGGTGCTCATGTTCTTCCTGTCGAGCCGCTTCGGAGCGCTGGCGGACCGGCTGGGGCCGCGCCTCTTCATGGGCGTGGGACCGATCGTGGGCGGGGTGGGCCTGCTGATGCTGCTCGGACTCGACGCCGATCCCGAGTATCTCACCGAGGTGCTGCCGGGGATGGCGCTGTTCGGCCTCGGCCTCGCGATCACCGTCGCGCCGCTGACCGCGACCGTGCTGAGCGACGCTGACCAGAACCATTCCGGCCTCGCGTCGGGAGTCAACAACGCGGTCGCGCGCGTGGCAGGCCTGCTCGCGATCGCCGCGGTGGGCGCGGTGCTGTCGGCAGAGTTCGGGCAAACGGTGGGCGAGCGGGTGCAGGGCCGCCCGCTCAGCCCGCAGGCCCGGCAGGCGGTCGAGGAGGCCAAGGACCGCCCGCTCACCACGGAGGCCGCGCGCGATGCCTCCCCCGGCGAGCGGGCATTCCTGAGGCGCGTGTTCGAGGACGCCTCGGTTGACGCCTTCCATGTCGGGATGGGGATCTCCGGCGCGCTGGTGGTCATGGGAGGCTTCGTCTCACTGGCGGGCATCCAGAACCCGCGCCGCAAGGTCGTGGCCGCCGAGTGCCCCGGCGGCGCGATCTGCGGTGCCAGCGAGGACGTCGCCCACGCCGGGCCGGTGGAGCTGCCGGCCGGCGCGCCCGAGCCCGCGGGGGTATAGGTCACGCCGTAGCGGGGAGGTCGACTGCGATCGGCACCGCCGTGCGGCGCCAGTTCCCGAGGTCGCCGCCGGAGCGCGGCGAGTACTTGTCGAACAGCAGCCGCCGGGCCCGCTCGTCCTCCTCTGGAGCCTCGACCACGCGGGCCCGGCCGGGCTGCGTGACGCTGCCGATGCGGACAGTCACCGCCGGCTCGCGCAGCAGGTTCCGCACCCAGTTCGACCGCTCTCCGCCACCCGACAGCATGTACAGAGTGCTGCCGTCGAGCCCGAACCAGATCTCGATCTCGCGCGGCTCGCCGCTCACCCGGCCGGTGGTGGTCAGGTAGCAGTAATCCTGCTCCGCGGCGGCGGCGCCGAACCCCATTCTGGCCGAGCCTACTACTGAGTCGCGGCTCCGCTTGAAACGCCCGGAAGGAGGGTAGGCGAACCTGCAGGATGGCCGGGGGGGACCTGAATTTCAACGACCGCGAGGTCGTGTTGAGGGCGGACCTCTCGACCGTCGACGACCTGGATTGCGTCTGGACGCCGATGCGGTTCCTGATGCACGGGCCCCGCAGCCCGCAGCCCGGAGAGCGGGTGCTGCTGGTCGACATCAGCGGCACCGGCACGTGCCTGGGCCGGGTGGTCTCGGTGACGGGGTGGGAGGCATGCATCCGCCCGGACTGGGAGACCTGGAGCGGAACTGCGATGCCGTCGCGCGGGCGCGGCCACATGCTGCCGCCCCAGTCATTCGGGCGCGGCCCCGGCGCGTCGACCTAGCGTCGCTTCCCGCGGGGCATTCTCGAGCGACGGGGCTGGAAATTCCGCGTCGTCCTGACTTTTCCTCACCCTGTCGGGAAAAGTCAGGACGGTAACGCAGGACCGACCGGACGTCTGACGTTGTCGTGCCGCGTCGTCGTCAGGGGGCCGTCAAAACGCTCCCCTTGAAGCGACGGGGGGAACCCTCCTACTGATAGCTAACGACCAACCCGGAGTGGTAGCGACGCCCGGGAAGGGAGAAGTCGAGCCCAGTGCTCCGGACGCCGGCCGGCGCTCGCCTCCCGGATGTCGCACCAACTTGGAGTCGGGACGATCTAAGGCACGAATACACCCTGGCGCAGGAAGGGGCGGTCGCCGGGGCCCAGGACCTCGACCTGCCCGAAGGCCCAGATCGCCCGCCGCCCCTCGGCCACGGCGCCGGGGATGAGCGCGTCCACGGTCGTGGACGCCGAGCAGGTGGCGCCCTCGTCGCCGGAGGTCGCCACGCACTGGACGGGCACCTCGAGCGCCATGTCGGACACCGTCGCCGGCTCGTCGCCTCCACCGGGAAGCGCGGCGCTGCCGCGGTCCGTGATCCGCAGCGTGATGCGGGCGGTGAGCTCGCCGGCGTGGTCCTCGAGAGTCGCGCGGTGGCGCACGTCGCCGGCTGTCACCG
>JBOGZM010000353.1:0-3377 GCA_050697255.1 Solirubrobacterales bacterium | reverse complement strand
CCGCTGGACACGATCCGCGCCAGCGGCTCGCGACCCAGCTGGGCGGCGCGCTCCTTCGTTGCCAGCACGACGCACGCCGCGCCGTCGTTGATCTGCGAGGAGTTGCCGGCCGTCACGGTCCCGCCCTCGCGGAACGCCGGCCGCAGGCGCGCCAGTCGCTCCAGCGTCGTGTCCGGGCGCGGGCCCTCGTCCGAGTGGACGATGACCGGATCGCCCTTGGGCTGGGGCACCGGCACGGGCACGATCTCCTCGTCGAAGCGGCCGCCCTCCGCCGCGGCGATCGCCCGGCGGTGGCTCTCGAGGGCGAACTCGTCCTGCTCGGCGCGAGTGATCCCGTAGCGCTCCGCGACGTTCTCGGCCGTCTCGCCCATCGAGTCCGTGTAGCCCAGCTCCTCCATGCGGGGGTTCGTGAGGCGCCACCCGATCGTCGTGTCGTGCAGGACGGGGTTCCCCCGCGGGAACGACCGGTCC
Organism: Solirubrobacterales bacterium; assembly: GCA_050697255.1. Classification (GTDB taxonomy): domain Bacteria; phylum Actinomycetota; class Thermoleophilia; order Solirubrobacterales; family JBBDJG01; genus CAVSXO01. Next base: position 2,906 of record JBOGZM010000353.1, on the reverse strand, counting down.
GGTTTCGCCGTCACGAGCGGCGCGCGGGTCATCGACTCCACGCCGCCGGCCAGCACCAGGTCGGCGTCGCCGCACATCACCTGACGCGCGCCCTGGTTCACCGCCTCCAGGCCCGAGGCGCACAGCCGGTTGACCGTCACCCCCGGCACCTCGACCGGTAGCCCGGCGAGCAGCACCCCCATGCGCGCGACGTTGCGGTTGTCCTCGCCGGCCTGATTGGCGCAGCCCATGTAGACCTCGTCCACATCGGCGGGCGGCAGCCCGTTGCGCTCGACCGCGGCGGCGATCACGTGGGCGGTGAGATCGTCGGGGCGCGCATTCGCGAGCGCGCCGCCGTAGCGGCCGATCGGCGTGCGCAGCGCGTCGATCACGTACACGTCCCTCACGCGGCAAACCTTAGGGCCTCCGGCCTTGACTGGGGCACGGCAAACGTCGAACATCCGGCACGGTGGACAGCTTCCCGATCATCGTGGTGGGCGGCCTCCTGATCTTCGTGGGGCTGCTGGTGCTGCTCGCGCGCCTCTACCCGGGTACGGGCGCGGACCTGCTGGACTGGGGCCCGACGCGGTCATACGAGCACGAGGTCGAGCTCGAGATGCAGGACGTCGAGCAGATGCTCGAGGCGCAGAACGCCTACCGCCGCAAGCGGGGCGAGCGGGAGATCACCGAGGATGAGTTCAGGGAGGGCGTCGTCCGCGACGAGATCCAGAGGTTGCCCGACGACGAACCGCGAACCTAGGCCCGGGCCGCCTTGGTGCGCACCGGGGTCGGCTCGGCGCTCCGCCGGCGTGCCGGCTCGCGCTTTGCGTCGAGGAACTCGCGGATCGCCGTCGTGACGCGCGCGGGCAGCTCCAGCTGCGGATAGTGGCCGCAGTTGTCGAGCACCTCCACGCGCGCGTGGGGGACCGCCCGCCCGAACGCATGCGCGTGCTCGGCCGGGGCCAGCCTGTCCTCGCGCCCCCACAGCATCAGCACCGGGGGGTCCAGCTCGGCGCCGCGGGCGAGCAGCGTGCCGGTGTATCCCGCCATCAGGGCGCGGCCGGTGTCGATCAGGTGCCGTAGTTCGCGCGGTCCTCCGTGGAGGTGCACGAAGTGGTCGATCACCTCGCCCATCGCGCGCGTGTCGTGGACCAGCCGGTCCTCGAGGAAGCCCCGCAGCGCGGCCTTGACCGCCGGCCGGGCGACGGGGTTGGGGAGCCTCAGGAGCGCCGGCCAGTTGATCCAGCGGCCCGCGATCGCGTGCCACCACCAGGGCGCGGCGTCACCGAGACCGGCCGGGGCGATCAGCACCAGCCGCTCCACTCGCGAGGGGTCCTCGAGCGCGAGCGTGAGCGCCATCGCACCCCCCATCGAATGGCCCACGATCGCGGCGCTTCCGATCTCCAGCTCGTCGAACAGGGCGGGGAAGAGCTCCTCGTAGCAACCGATCAGGTCCTCCTCGTAGGGGGCCGGAGGCATGCCGGAGCGGCCGAACGGCGGCGTGTCGATCGCGACCACCCGGCGGCGCCGCTGAAGCGCCGGCAGCACCCGGCGCCAGCAGTCGGCCGTGTCGCCGTAGCCGTGCAGCAGCACGACCGGGGGCAGCGGCCCCGGGGCGAGCGCGGGCGCGTCGACCACATATGTCTCACAGCCCGCGATGTCGAGGAGCCTGCCGGGCAGGCAGGTCCCGCATGCGTCGAACAGGCCCGGATGTCGCACGGCTCGCGCCAGGTGGAATCCCCTCAGGAACCTGTATAGCCCATGCGCCGTGGGCCGGCATGAACGTTGCGGCTAACCTCGTAGCGCGTGCTTTGTCCAAATTGCATGTCGCCCTACATAGAGCCATTGCCGGACGAAGGCGAGGGCGAGCAGCCCTTGCCCACCCCCGACGAGCCGGTTCTGCGCTGCACCGAGTGCGAGTACTCGGCCCCACGCTCTGAGTTCCTGCCCGAGAACTACCGCTGAGGATCGGCCCGCCGACCGGTGGATTTTCGCAAAACCGGGTTAATGTGATAGGAAATCCCCTAATTTTCCGATTCGCTCGGCATAGGAGGTGGCGCCATGGGCGACTACGCAAAGGACGTTCTGGTTGAGACGCAATGGGTCGAGGACCACCTCGACGACGACTCGATCCGGATCGTGGAGGTGGACGAGAACCCGGCTCTCTATGCCGAGGCCCACATCCCGGGCGCGATCGGGTTCGACTGGCAGAAGGACCTCCAGGACCAGGTCAAGCGCGACTTCCTGGGCCCGCAGGAGTTCGGCGTGCTGGTCGGCTCGCGCGGAATCTCCAACGACCACACGGTCGTGCTCTACGGCGATCGCAACAACTGGTTCGCCGCCTATACGTACTGGTACCTGAAGTACTACGGCCACGACAGGGTGCTGCTGATGAACGGTCCCCGTGAGAAGTGGATCGAGGAGGGGCGACCCACCTCGACGGACGCGCCGTCGCATCCGGCGGCGAAGTTCCAGGCGCAGGGCCCGGACGAGTCGATCCGCTCGAAGCGCGACGAGGTGCTGAAGCTGATCGGCACAGACACCCGGCTGGTCGACGTGCGCTCGCCGCAGGAGTTCTCGGGCGAGTTGATCGCGATGGCCGGATACGAGCAGGAGGGAGCGCAGCGCGGGGGCCACATCCCAGGTGCGATCAGCGTCCCGTGGGCACAGGCGGTGAAGGAGGACGGCACCTTCAAGTCGGCCGACGAGCTGCGCGAGCTCTACCAGGGCAAGGGCGCGCTCAACGGCGACGACATCGTGGCCTACTGCCGCATCGGCGAGCGCTCTGCGCACACCTGGTTCGTCCTGCACGAGCTGCTGGGCAAGGACAACGTGCGCAACTACGACGGCTCGTGGACCGAGTGGGGCAACATGGTCGCGGTGCCGGTCGAGAAGGACGTGTAGCCGGCTACAGCACGGGGCGTAGG
>JBOGZM010000352.1:0-6000 GCA_050697255.1 Solirubrobacterales bacterium | reverse complement strand
GAGCCCACCCCGGGGCCGCCGCCGGAAGGCGAGCCGCCGCCGGAAGATGAGGGCTCGAGGCCCCCGCCGCGTCCCGCCCCCTGACCCGCACCGCGCGCGCACTCATCCGGGACGCCGGTTCCGGTAGGCTGCGCCCGGTGTTATCCAGAGTGTCAGGACGCAGCGTCGTGCTGCGCCCTGCAAGTCGCTAGGAGGGGGAGCCGTGCCGGAAGAGGGCACCGTCAAGTGGTTCAGCAACGAGAAGGGCTTCGGCTTCATCGAGCGCGAGGCGGGAGATGACGTCTTCGTGCACTTCTCTCAGATAGCCCAGGATGGCTACAAGTCCCTGGAGCAAGGGCAGCGCGTTTCCTTCGAGATCACCGAGGGCCCAAAGGGGCTGCAGGCGTCGGAGGTCAGGCTCGCCTGACGATTGGGCTTGACACAAGCCGCTTTAGGGCCCCTCCGCAGCGAGGGGCCTTTCTTTTTCCACTACTAACATCCCCCTCGATGATCGATCGCGACCAGGTCCTCCACGTCGCGCGCCTCGCGCGACTGCGGCTCGAGGAGCAGGAGATCGACCGCATGTCGCGCGAGCTGTCGTCGGTCCTCGACCACATCGAGAAGATCTCCGAGCTCGACCTCGACGGAGTGCCGCCGACCACCCATGTGGTCGACGTCGAGAACGTGCTCCGTCCCGACGAGCCCCGGCCCAGCTGGCCGGTCGAGCAGGCCCTGGAGCAGGCGCCCGATCCGGCCGACGGGGGCTTCCGCGTCCCCACGCCGGGCCAGTGAGCGCCACCGTCCTGCGGCTGACCGCCGCGGAGGCGGCGGAACGGGTGCGCGCCGGCGACCTCGGGGGCGCGGAGCTCTTCTCCGCCTACCGGGACCGGATCGAGCAGCTGGACGAGCGCCTGGGCGCCTTCCTGTGGACCGCGGAGGACCCGCCGCAGACGGATGGCGACGCCGCGCTCGGGCAGGTGCCGGTCGCCGTCAAGGACCTGTTCTGCACCGAAGGGGTGCCCACGACCGCCGGATCGCGCATCCTCGCGGGACACAGGCCGCTGTACACGGCGACCGCCGTTCGCCGGCTGGCGGCGGCGGGGGCGCCGATGCTGGGCAAGACCAACATGGACGAGTTCGCGATGGGGTCCTCGAACGAGAACTCCGGCTACGGCATCGTGCGCAACCCCTGGGATCCGGACCGGGTCCCGGGCGGCTCCAGCGGGGGATCCGCGGCGGCCGTGGCGGCCGGCCTCGCGCCGTGGGCGATCGGCACGGACACCGGCGGCTCGATCCGCCAGCCCGCGTCCCTGTGCGGGATCGTGGGCCTGAAGCCGACCTACGGAGCGGTCTCGCGCTACGGCATGGTGGCGTTCGCCTCGTCGCTGGACCAGTGCGGTCCGCTGACCCGTACGGTCACGGACGCGGCGCTCCTGCTGCGCCACCTGGTGGGACGCGACCCCTGTGACTCGACCTCGGTGGGCCTGCCCGACGCGGTCGGCGTTCCGAGCCGCACGGACCTGAGGGGGCTGCGGTTCGGCGTGCCGCGCGAGCTTGGCTCCGACGCCGAGGGAGTGGAGGTGGGAGTCGGCGAGGTCTTCGACCGGACCCTGGAGCGCATCGACGCGCTCGGGGGCGACCTGGTGGAGGTCGGGCTTCCCCATGCCCCGCACGGCATCTCCGCCTACTACGTGATCGCGCCCGCCGAGGCCTCCTCCAACCTGGCGCGCTACGACGGCGTGCGCTACGGCCGGCGGGCGGGCGACGGCACGCTGCTCGACCTCTACGAGCGCACGCGCGCGGAGGGCTTCGGTGACGAGGTGAAGCGCAGGATCATGCTGGGCACCTTCGCGCTCTCGGCCGGCTACTACGAGGCCTACTACGGGCGCGCGCAGCGGGTCCGCACGAAGATCGCAGAAGACTTCGGGGCGGCCTTCGCCGAGTGCGACTTCGTCGTCACACCGACGTCGCCCACGGTCGCGTTCAGGCTGGGGGAGCGCACCGACGACCCGCTCGCCATGTACATGGCCGACTACTGCACGGTGCCGATGTCACTGGCAGGCATACCCGCCGTCTCGATACCGACGGGGCTCGCACGGCCGGCGGACGGCAGCGGACCGGCGGAGGGGCTGCCCGTCGGGTTCCAGATCGCCGGCCCGGCCTTCTCCGAGAACGGCATGCTCGACGCCGCCTTCGCGGTCGAGCAGGCCATCGGCTTCGACACCGCGAGGGCGTTCCTGTGAGTGCCGCCGCCACCGGCTGGGAACCGGTCATCGGCCTCGAGATCCACGTCCAGCTCTCGACCCGCACGAAGATGTTCTGTGCCTGCGAGCTGTCGTTCGGAGAGCCGCCCAACACCCGCATGTGCCCCGTGTGCCTGGGCCACCCCGGCACCCTGCCGACGCTGAACGCGCAGGCCGTGCACCACGGCCTGATGATCGGGCTCGCGCTCGGCTGCGAGATCGCGCCGCGGTCGATCTTCCACCGCAAGAACTACTTCTATCCCGACCTGCCGAAGGGCTACCAGATCAGCCAGTACGACATCCCGCTGGCGTCCGGAGGGCATCTCGAGGTCCCGGGCGGCCCCTCCGTGCGCATCCACCGCGCCCACATGGAGGAGGACGCCGCGAAGCTGATCCACCAGGGGGAGTCCGGCCGCATCCACGGCGCCGGATGGTCGGTGGTGGACTTCAACCGGGGCGGCACTCCGCTGGTCGAGATCGTCACGGAGCCGGACGTGCGCTCCGCCGCCGACGCGCGCGAGTTCCTCCAACTCTTGCGCACGACGCTGAAGCAGATCGGGGTCTCGGACGTGAACATGGAGGAGGGCTCGCTGCGCTGCGACGCGAACGTGTCCGTGCGCAGGGCGGGGGAGGAGGGCTACCGGACGAAGACGGAGCTGAAGAACATGAACAGCTTCCGCTTCCTCGAGCGGGGCATCGAGGCCGAGATCGCGCGCCAGGTCGCGACCTGGGAGTCCGGCGGCACGGTCGTCCAGGAGACGATCCACTTCGATCCGGTCACCGGATCGCTGACGCCGCTGCGCTCCAAGGAGGAGGTGCACGACTACCGCTACTTCCCCGAGCCCGACCTGGTGCCGGTCGCGCCGACCGCGGAGATGATCGAGCGCGCCCGCGCGGCGCTGCCCGAGCTCCCGGCCGCGCGCCTCGAGCGCTACCGCGCCGACTTCGGCCTGGCCGACGACGTCGCCGGCACGCTGGTCGGGTGGAGCGAGCTGGGCGCCTTCTTCGAGGAGAGCGTGGCCGCCGCCAACGGCAAGGCGGGCGCAATCGCGTCCTGGACGACCGGTGAGCTGGTCGCGTTTCTCCGTGAGCACAGCATCGAGGATCCGCGTGAGTCAAAGCTCTCGCCGGAGGCAATGGCGGAGCTTGTGGGCATGGTCGAGAGCCGCACCCTCTCCCGGTCCGCCGCCAAGGAGGTCCTCGCCGAGCTGACCGCGGAGGGTGGCGACCCCGCGTCGATCGTGAAGGCCCGGGGGCTTGCGCCGATCGCCGACACCGGGGAGCTGGAGGCCATCGTCGAGCGCGCGATCGAGGCGAACTCGGCCGCGGTGGAGCAGATCCGGAACGGCAAGGTGCAGGCGGCGGGCGCGATCGTGGGAGCGGTGATGAAGGAGACCAAGGGCCGCGCGGACGGCGCCGAGGTGAATCGGCTGATCAAGGAGAAGCTCGGGTTGTGACCGAGAGCCCCACCTTCTGGCTCGTGATCGCGGTCGCGGCGCTGATCGTGGCGATCTGGCTGGGCTTTCAGATCCTCGGCTTCGTGCTCAAGGTCGTGATCTTCATTGCCGCCGTCCTGCTGGCGCTCGCGGCATTCCGTGCGTGGGGCGAGGCCAGGCGGACATGACGGGCGGAGCGCTGGTCGTGATCGCGTTCTCCTTCGGCCTCGCCGCCGGGGTGGTGGGCAGGATCAAGGGGAGCTCGTTCATCGTCTGGTTCCTGATCGGGCTGTGCCTGCCGGTGATCGGGCTGGTCGCCGCGATCCTGTACCGCTTCGAGCGCAACGAGCCGCGCCGCCGCTGCCCGCGCTGCGGCTCGGTGCGGCCGATCGCCGACCAGGTCTGCACCGTCTGCGGCGAGGACATGGACTGGCCCGAGCCGGAGGCGGTCGTGCCCGCCCAGCGGCGCTAGAGCAATCTCACGGAATGAATACGCCCCGCGTGGCGAGCGGCTCGTTGTCGGCAGACTCCTCGGCGTCGCCGTCTCCTCCGCCGTCGAAGACCTCAACCCGCCCCAGCTGCCATGTCGCTCGGCTCCCTGCGACGGCGACGCCGGGCAGGAGAGTGTTGAACGTCGTCGTGACAGCGCACGCGGAGCCCGCGTCGGACGAGGGAGTGGCGCTGCATGGGACGGTGAACGGCAGCGGCGCCAGGTCGGCGATCGTCGAGGTTGCGCCCTCGCGGTCCGTGACCCGCAGATTCCTGAGCCAGCCCTGCAGCTCGCCGGTGTAGTCGGACAGTGGCCCGTCGGGACAGGCGAAGAACGCAACCCGGCAGCGGACGTCGGAGAGACTCGCCTCCACCTTGACGTCGCCGGGTACCACCTTGAGCCGCACGAACCCCTGCGATCGCGCCGGCTCGCCGTTCGCGTCGGGCGTCCCGAAAGTCAGCCCACTCGCCTCCGGGTTCTGGGGAGTCGAGCTCAGGACCGGAGGCGCACATGAGGGCTCGGCGAGGGGTGGGCCATGGGTCCGGTTGGGCGCGGTGCATTCATCGTATGCGGGCACCAGCGCCACACGCAGGGGACTCGCGCTCCTGGGGCGCGGGTAGCCGATGTCCGCCGGGTCGAAAGAGCCCCAGTCCGGGTTCTCGAGTGGAACGATCGTGCCGGCCATCTGCCCGCCGTGGGTGCCGTCCGCGTGCATCCAGCGGATGGACCAGAAGCAGCGGGTCATGAAGCAGCCGCCTTCGCTGTAAGCGATCATCGTGCCGTCGGGCGACCAGGTCGGTCCCAGTCCGAAGTCATTGAGCCGGGTAGGCGCGGTCCCATCGGCGTTCATCGAATAGATCCCCGGCGCCTCCGGACGGTTGGCGGAAAACGCGATCTTCTGCCCGTCGGGCGACCAGTTCGGCTCTCGGTCGCAGCAGCCCTCGCCGCTGAGCCCGGTCAGCTGCGTGACGGCTCCAGTCTGGACGACGACGATCGCGATCCGGTTCGCGGATGTCTCGTAGGCGATCTTCTGGCCGTCCGGGGACCAGTTCGGGGAACGGCCCGCCAAGCCGTGCAGCGGCGCTTCCAGCGTCCCGTTCGCGTTCACGACGTGGAGTGTGGAGTCGTCGCGGACGAACACGATCTTCGACCCATCCGGGGACCAGGCCGGGTCACCGTCATCCGCCAGGTCCGTCGTGATGCGCCGGTCGTCGGTACCGTCGAAACGGACGGTGTAGACGTCCTTGTTGTCCCCGGGGGCTTTGCTGTACGCGATGGTCCGGGCGTCTGGGGACCAGGCCGGCTCGTTGCCTTGAATGAGGAACTTCCCAAGGGTCCCGTCATGGTTGACTCGGGCGACCCCGCTGTAGGCCACCTGGCCGGTCGGGCCGGGGAACGTGGCGCTCGCGGGGGAGGCCCAGCCGAGCCCAGCCAGCACCGCGAGCGGCATACACAGAGCACTCCTGAGCGAGAACATCCACCGCCTCCCTGAAGCGCCCCGGATCGTACCCAGTTGGGTGTGGACCCACAAGCCGGCCACGAAGCCGCTGGTACACTCGCCTGTCACGGGCGCAGGGGCGATGCCATGCTCGCGGCGACCTCCTTTTCGCCCGCAATTCACCGGTTTTTCGAAGCCCTCGGGACAGGTCCGGAGGGTCACTTCGCGAAAGGAGGGTGCCATGCGAGCGGTCGACGCGATGATGGAGTGCTTGAAGGCGGAGGGCGTCGACGCGGTATTCGGCATCCCCGGCGGGGCGAACCTCCCGACCTACGACGCGCTGTACGACGCCGGGATCAGGAGCATCCTGTGCCGCCACGAGCAGGGTGCGGGCCACGCGGCCGAGGGCTACGC
>JBOGZM010000351.1:0-2430 GCA_050697255.1 Solirubrobacterales bacterium | reverse complement strand
GAGATCTCGTAGCCCGCGGCCGGGACGAGCTGCTCCTCGGCGCGCCCGCGCGCGCCCGCGAACAGCGGCTCCGCGCCTCTAGCCCGCAGCTCGTCTGCGACCGCCAGCGCCGGCACGACGTGCCCGGCGGTCCCGCCGGCCGCTATCACGACTCTTGGCATCCGTTGGCCTTATAGCGGAGGGCTGCCCCCTGCCCTTGCCCTCGATCACGCGCAGCGTGGGCTTGCGGGCGCGCCGCCCGCCCTCGTGCGCGACGTTGATCAGGATTCCCATCCCGGACAGCAGCACGATCAGGTTGCTGTTCCCGTAGGAGATGAACGGCAGCGGCACGCCGGTCAGCGGCAGCAGGCCGAGCACGGCGAAGAAGTTCACGATCGCCTGGATCAGGATCACCGACGTGATGCCGGCGGCGAGCAGCTTTGCGTAGTGGTCGCGCGCCGTGCGCGCTGCGCGCAGGCCCGCGTAGGCGATCATCCCGTACAGGAAGAGCACGATCGAGATCCCGAAGAGGCCCAGCTCCTCGCCGATCACCGCAAGGATCATGTCGGTGTGGGCCTCGGGAAGGTAGAAGAGCTTCTGCACGCTCTCGCCGAGCCCGACCCCCCAAAACCCTCCGGAGCCGATCGCGATCATCGCCTGCACCGACTGGAAGCCGCTTCCCTCGGGGTCGGACCAGGGGTTGATGAACGACGTCAGGCGCTCGCGCCGGTACGGCTCGACCACCGCCGCGACCAGCGCCAGCGCCACCAGAGCGCCTGCCAGCACCGCGAGGTGGCGCATGCTGACGCCCCCCGCGATCAGCAGCGCGAAGACCGAGAACATGATCACCATCGTGGTCCCGAGGTCCGGCTGGGCCACGATCAGCACCGCCATCGCGCCCGCCATCACCAGCAGCGGGCGCACGCCGTGCAGCGAGCGCGCCCGCTGCGGCTGCGTCGCCAGCAGCATCGCCGCGTACAGGACGAGCGCCAGCTTCGCGATCTCGGACGGCTGCACCTGCAGCGGGCCGGCGCCGAGCCAGCGCCGCGAGCCGTTCGCCTCTATCCCGAAGCCGGGCACCAGCACGAGCAGCAGCCCGGCGAACGCGACCACCATCACGATCGGCGTCGCCTGCCGCGCGATGCCCATCCCGTTGCGCGCGAAGAAGCGCAGCGCCAGCAGCCCGAGTGCGGCAGAGACGAGGTAGCGCTTCAGGTACTGCGAGCTGTCGCCGTCGTGGGACAGCAGCGACGTCCCGGAGCTGGCGCTGTACACCATCACGGCGCCGAACGCGAGCAGGATCAGCGTCGCCGTGCGGAGCATCTGCTCCTCGTGGGTCCACTCCTCCCGGGCGCTCGCGCGCCCCTGCCACAGTCGCGCGAGCTTCGTCACAGAGCGTGCACCAGCGCGCGGAAGTGCTCACCGCGCTCCTCGAAGTCGCGGTACTGGTCGAAGCTGGCGCAGGCGGGGGCAAGCAGCACGACCTCGCCCGGGCGAGCGCGGCGCGCCGCCTCGCGGACCGCATGCTCGAGGTCGCCGCTGCGCACCTGCTCGACCCCGGTCGCCCTCAGATCCTCGGCCAGCCGGGCGGCCGCCTCGCCGATCAGATAGCACGCCACACAGCGCCCGGCGACGGCGGGCGCCAGGCCCGCGAACCCGCCGCCCTTCAGCGAGCCGCCGAGGATCGCGTGCACTCCGTCGCCGAACGACTCCAGGGCGCGCACGGCAGCGCTGACGTTGGTCGCCTTGGAGTCGTTCACGTACAGCACGCCGTCCACCTCGACCACGGTCTCGAGGCGGTGCGGCACCCCGGGGAAGTCGCGCAGCGCAGCCCGCACCGCGCCGGCGGACAGCCCGCGCTCCAGGCACACGGCGGCGGCGGCCATCGCGTTGTCGAGGTTGTGGCGTCCGCGCAGGCGCACCTCCGAGGTGTCGATCAGCGGGTCGCCGCGCCACACCAGACGCTGCCCGTCGAAGCGCATCTCGCAGTCCGAGCCGGCGCCGAAGCGCACGGTCGCCGGCGCGCCTGGAAGGGTCTCGCTCACCACCGCGACGTCCGACGGTCCCTGGTTGGCGAAGATGCGCAGCTTCGCGTCCCGGTAGGCGGTCTCGGTGGCGTGCCGGTCGAGGTGGTCCGGCGCGAAGTTCAGGAACACCGCCGCCTCGGGCGCGAACGCCACGCTGTCCTCGAGCTGGAAGCTGGACGCCTCGCACACGACGGTGGCGGCCGGCTCGATGGCGCCGGCCAGCGAGCTCACCGGCGTGCCGACGTTGCCCGCCACCGCCACCGGCGCCCCGGCGGCACGGTGCATCGCGCCGATCAGCTCGACGGTGGTCGTCTTGCCGTTCGTGCCCGTCACTGCAATGAACTCGTTCGGGACCAGGCGCCAGCCGAGCTCCAGCTCGCCCAGAACCTCCGAGCCGGCCCTCCGGGCGTGCCCGACCACCGGA
>JBOGZM010000350.1:0-7398 GCA_050697255.1 Solirubrobacterales bacterium | reverse complement strand
ATGAACGAGCCGCCCGGAGCACGGATGAGAGTTGCGCTGTCCGGGCTCACGATGGCGGAGTACTTCCGCGAGCAGGGCGGGCAGGACGTGCTGCTGTTCATCGACAACATCTTCCGCTTCGTGCAGGCCGGCTCCGAGGTCTCCGCCCTGCTCGGCCGCATGCCGTCGCAGGTCGGCTACCAGCCGACGCTCGAGACCGAGATGGGCCAGCTCCAGGAGCGGATCACGTCCACCCGACGCGGCTCGGTGACGTCCGTGCAGGCGATCTACGTGCCCGCGGACGACCTCACCGACCCGGCGCCCGCGTCCGTGTTCGCGCACCTGAATGCGACCACGGTGCTCTCCCGCGCCATCTCGGAGAAGGGCATCTACCCGGCGGTCGATCCGCTCGACTCCACCTCGACGATCCTCAAGCCGGACATCCTGGGCGAGGAGCACTTCCGGGTCGCGAATGCCGTCAAGGAGATCCTGCAGCGCTACAAGGAGCTGCAGGACATCATCGCGATCCTGGGGATCGACGAGCTCTCGGACGAGGACAAGCTGACCGTGCAGCGCGCGCGCAAGATCGAGCGGTTCCTGTCGCAGCCGTTCTTCGTCGCCGAGGCGTTCACCGGCCGCTCGGGCGAGTACGTGCCGATCGCCGAGACGATCCGCGGCTTCAACGAGATCATCGAGGGCCGCCACGACGACGTGCCGGAGCGCGCCTTCTTCATGAAGGGCGGCATCGACCAGGTGGTCGAGGAGGCAAAGGAGGGCTGAGATGACTGACCCCACGACCAAGCACGCGCGGATGGCCGCGAAGTCAGTCATCTGATGGCGAGGACGCCGTTTCCGGTCGAGGTCCTGACGCCCGAGGGCTCGATCTTCGCGGGCGAGGTCGAGATGCTCTCGACCCGTACGGAGGTGGGCGAGATCGGCGTGCTGGCGAACCACACGCCGCTGCTCGCGCTGCTCGCGCCCGCCGACCTGCGGCTCCACCTCAGCGAGTCGGAGGTGAAGCACTACGCGCAGGGGGAGGGCTACCTGCAGGTGCACGGCAACCACGCCCTGGTGCTCGTGGAGGACTGCTTCGAGCCGGAGCGGATCGACCGCGCCGAGCAGGAGGAGCGCTTGCGCAGGGCCGAGGAGGTGCTGGCCGAGGCCAAGACCCCGGCGGACCTCGCCAGCGCCCGATGCGCCCAGGCGCTGCGCGACAAGCGCCGCGCCGAGACGTTCCTGCGCATCGCGGGCGGCGAACCGCCCCCCTGAGTGCTTCGCAGCCGGTCATCCCGGCGTTAGACTCGGCCCACCGATTGGGGGGAGCTGCTTTGCAGTCATCGAGTCTCGGGCGCGACGCTTTGAAGGTCGCCGTTCTTGTGTTGGCGGCGGTCGTGCTCCTGATCCCGCCGTCGGTCTCGGTCGCTGCATTCCCGGGTGGCAACGGACGGATTGCCGTCACCGCGAGGGCCGAGCAGGGCACGAATATCTTTGCGGTCGAAATCGACAACCCGGCGTCGGCCTTCAACGTGACGGCCGGTCCGGAGCGGTCGTTCGACCAGCAGGCAGCATGGTCGCCGGACGGCAGGCGCCTCCTCTTCTTCGCGCGCTCCAGCTCCTTCGGCCCTGATCGGGACGGTGGAATCTATGTCGTGAACGCCGACGGCACCGGGTTGAGGAAACTTTCGACCCCGAACCTGGGCAGCAGTGCCACCCCGCGGCCGACGTGGTCGCCGAACGGCATACGTTTCCTGTTCAGGGGGATAGGCGCCTTTCTGTATCTGGGACACATCGACTCCGGTGAAGAGGGGTCTCTGGGTGTTCAGGGCGACTCTCCCGCCTGGTCGCCGAAGAACGACCTGATCGCATACTCTGAGAGAGGTCACATCCGCACCGCGACTCCCGCCGGCACGAATGTTCGGGAGCTCCTTCCGGATCTGACTGGCGAGGAGCGCGCCGTCCAGCCGGCCTTTTCTCCCAATGGTGAGCGGATCGCGTTCGTCCTCCGGGAAGGTTGCTGCGACCAGTCGCCCACCCTGATGACAATGAAGACCGACGGCACTGACGTGAGAGCCGTGCCGACGACGCCTTTCCACGCGGCGTGGCCGGCCTGGTCACCCGACGGCACCGAGATCGCGTTCGAGGTCGCTGGCAGCATCCCGGCCCACATCGGATCGATCTGGCGCCAGAAGCTGGACGGAAGCGATCAGCGGCTCGTCCATCCCGATGCCGACCATCCGGACTGGCAACCCTTGAACCGGGGCCCGGACTGCTCGAAGGTCAAGGCGACTCCCGCCGGGCTGGACCCGTCTGGACGGCGGCTTTACCCGGTTGAGCTCACAGGCGCGTCCCACCCCGACGGCGATGCCGTGACGACGGCGGTCACCGGCGTGACGCAGGACGAACCGGTCACCGGGCGGGGCGATCCGACCTCACCGGATGCGGTCATCTCCGCCCCCGGCACGCTCAGGTTGCGCGGCGAGCGCTCGCCGCAGGGCGACGGGCGCGTGTATCGCATCGCCTTCGAGGTGCGAGACGTGGATGGAGACACCTGTGCCCGCGAGGCAACCGTCGAAGTGCGCCGCCACAAGAAGTTCCCGGCGGTCGACTCGTCCCCGCCGCGATTCGATTCGCTGACCGGTTAACGCGAGCGGCTCGAGCCTCGAGTACTCCACCCCGGATCGAGCTCGACGACCTCGGCCCGGCGGACTTACAGCTCGTCGGCGTGGCGCGGCACCGCCGACACCGGCCGGGGCGGCGGCCCGACGTACTTCGCGGTCGGGCGGATCAGCCGCCCCTCGCGCTTCTGCTCCAGGATGTGGGCGGACCAGCCGGCCACCCGCGCGCAGGTGAACATCGGCGTGAACAGCTCCGGCGAAACGTCGGCGTTGTCCAGCACGACCGCGGACCAGAACTCGACGTTCGTGGCCAGCACGCGATCCGGCTTGCGGGCCTGAAGCTCGGCCAGCGCGGCCCGCTCCAGCGCCTCCGCGGCCTCGAACCGGGGCGAGCCGATCTCGCGGGCCGTGCGGCGCAGCACCCGCGCGCGGGGATCCTCCGCACGGTAGACGCGGTGGCCGAAGCCCATCAGCCGCTCGCCCCGGTCCATCGCCTGCTTCACGTATCCCTCCGGGTCGCCGGTGCGCTCCACCTCGTCCAGCATCTGGAGCACGCGCGAGGGCGCCCCACCGTGCAGCGGGCCGGACAGCGCGCCCACCGCACCGGACAGCGCGGCGGCCGAGTCCGCCCCCGACGACGCGATGATCCGGGCCGTGAACGTGGACGCGTTCATGCCGTGCTCGGCGGCGGAGGTCCAGTAGGCGTCGATCGCCTTCACGTGCCTGGGGTCGGCCTCACCCCGCCAGCGGATCAGGAAGCGCTCGGGAATGGACTGCGCCCTGTCGATCTCGGACTGCGGCACCGGCGGGCGCCCCAGGCCCCGCGCCGACTGGGCGACGAAGGAGAGGGCCATCACCGATGCCCGCGCCAGGTCGGTGCGCGCCTGCTCGTCCGAGATGTCGATCAGCTGCTTCAGCCCCCACTCCGGCGCGAGCTGTGCCAGCGCCGCCTGCACGTCCACGCGCGGATCGCCGGTGCGGACGGTGAGCGGATAAGGCTCGGCGGGCGGAAGGCCCGGCAGGAAGGCGCCGTCGACGAGCAGGCCCCAGACCTGCTCGAACGGGACCGTACCGACGAGGTCCTCGATGTCGACCCCGCGGTACCGGAGCGCGCTGCCCTCCTTGTCGGGCTCGGCGATTTCGGTCGCGAACGCGACCACGCCCTCGAGTCCCGAACGTACCTCCGACTCCGTCTCGACGGTGGACATGGCGGTCAGCTTAGGGAATGCCGGCTTGGTCAGGCTGCGGCGGCGGAGGCCGAGAGCTCGAAGCGCTCGCTGACGGCCTGCAGGACCTCGATCATCGCCTCCGTGGCGGGCGAGCGATACGCGTCCGAGGGCACGGCCGCGAAAATCTTCCGCCACGGCTCGGACCCCGCCACCGAGCGAGTCTCCACGTTGGCGGGCACGATCCGCAACGCGAGGTCGGGCAGCAGAGTCACCCCGACGCCGGCGGCGACCAGCCCCATCTGCACGTTGTGGTCATCGCTCTCGAACACGATCTTGGGTTCAAACCCGGCCTTGCCGCACCAGCTCACGACCATCCCGTGACACACACCATCGAGGCACCCGCCCACCCACGGCTCGTTCGCGAGCTGCTCGAGCCGGATCGCCTTTCGCCGAGCGAGCGGATGGTCGGCGGGCAGCACCACCCGGACCGGGTCGTCGAGCAGATGGATGCATTCGAGTCCCTCGCGAAGGTCGTTCGACTCGCGATCGTGCTTGTAGTCGAAGGCGACGGCGAGATCGAACTCGCCCCGCCGGAGCGCGGGCACGGTGACGTCGGGCTCGCCCTCCGTGAGGCTCAGCTCGACCTCCGGATGCTGCTCCTTGAACCGGGAGACAGCCTCGGTCACGAGCGTCGCGCCCGCGCTCGGAAAGCTGGCGAGCCGCACGCGCCCCCCGCGTAGGCCCGCGATCGCGGCCAGCTCGCGCTCCGCGTCCGCGAGCTGGGCCAGGATCACCTCGGTGTGCGTGACCAGCGCGCGGCCGGCATCGGTGAGCCGCACCCCGCCCGCGCCCCGCTGGAGCAGGGTGGTGCCGGTCTCACGCTCGAGCGCCGCGATCTGCTGGCTGATCGCCGACTGGGTGAAGTTGAGGGCGTCCGCGGCGGCGGAGAAGGACCCCCGCTCCGCCACCTCACGCAGGACTTTCAGCCGCCGTACGTCGAGCATTAGGTCAGCTTATCGGATCGATGGGAAACCTTACTTGAGCTAATGGGACCGATCTGCGATGAATACCGCCATGGCAACCTCAGAGTCCATCTCGATCCGTCCCTTCGCCGACTCCGACGCGCAGGCAGTGCGGGAGGTCGCCCAGCGCGACTCCAGCATCGTGCCTGCCGGTGTGCTGCTGGTGGCCGAGCTTGACGGAGAGGTGCGGGCCGCACTGTCGCTGGACACCGGCGAGGTGGTCGCAGACCCCTTCGCGCCCTCGACTGCGCTGGTCGACCTGCTCCGCACGCGCGCCCTCCAGTTGACGGGCCATCGGCCTCCGCGGCGACGGCGCCGAGGCCTGCTGGACCGTCGCACGGCGGGGGACGCGGTCCGCACGCCCGCCGCGATCTAGCGCAACGACCCGCCTCGCGTCAGGGGATGAAGATGCCCCGGGTCGCGAAGAGGGTGTTGTCGTCGGCCGTCGCGGGCGCAGGGTATCGGCATCGGCAGGCGCAACGTGTAGTCGGTCATCGGCGCGTGGTCTGTCCCACCGCCCGGAGCGGTCGCGTTGAAGGTGTCCGTGATCCTGAGCGTCACACGACCCTCGAGCTCACCGGTGTAGTCGGCGCCCGCCGGCAGGATCAGCCCACCCACGAGACGGACCGTTCGACGCACCGGGTGCATAACACCCTCCCCCCTGAGTTCGATCGTGCCGGTTGTGCGAGCGCATGCCACTCCTGCGCCGAGCCGCCGGAACCCCCCGTTAAACTCGCCTGCGGCCGTTGCGGGGGGCGGCCCGCTTGCCCATGGACGAGAGAGCCCTCACCGAGCAACTGATCCGCTACGACACCTCCGGCGACGAGGGCATCCGGAAGGCCGCCGGCTTCGTGAAGGGATGGCTGGAGTCGCGCGACATCCCCGTCGACGAGCTCGAGATCCGCGGCCTGCCGCTGCTGGCCGCGCGGGTCGGCTCCCCCGAGGGCCCGACGGTCGTCTTCCACGGCCACCTCGACGTGGTTCCGGCCCGGTCGGAGCAGTTCGACCCCGTGACGGAGGGGGATCGCATCTACGGCCGCGGCGCCTATGACATGAAGGGCGCGCTGGCGGCCATGATGGGCGCGCTCCAGGAGCTGCGGGACGCGCGCGGGGTCCAGGTCCTGCTCGCGGTGGTCCCCGACGAGGAGTCCGAGGAGGAGATCGACCGCGGCACCGAGTTCCTGATCAAGAGCGGTTACAGCGGCGATTTCGCGATCACGGGCGAGCCCACGGACCTGCACGTGGGAGTGCAGGCCAAGGGCGTGCTGGCGATGCGGCTGGAGGTGATCGGCACATCCGCGCACGGCGCCACGCCGTGGCTCGGCGACAACGCGATCCTGAAGGCGCTGGACACGTTCCGCTCGATCGAGTCGCTCCCGTTCGCGCGTGAGAGCTCGGACCTGTTCGACCGCCCCTCGATCAACCTGGGACGCATCCTCGGCGGCGACGCGCTCAACAAGGTGCCGGACTCGTGCGCGATCGACGTGGACATCCGCTACCTGCCGGGCCAGGACCCGCAGGACATCCGCCGCCAGGTGTCGGAGCTGCCCGACGTCACGGTCGTGGCCCAGTTCCATCGCACGCCGGCGATCGTGGACCGCAACAACCCCTTCGTGCGGGTGTTGGGCGAGAGCGTGGAGAAGGCGCTCGACTCCTCCCCCATGAGCGTCGGCCGAGACGGCGCCTCCGACGCGATCTGCTTCATCGCCGCGGGCGTGCCCGCGGTGGAGTTCGGCCCCATCGGCGGAGGGCATCACGGGCCCCAGGAGTGGGTTTCCATCTCGTCGCTGGGGAGCTACCGCCGCGCGCTGGTCGACTTCGTGCGGATGATCCCCGACCGGCTCGAACGGCCACACCTGCGGATTGCTTAAGAAGTCGCTCATAGGCGCCCTGGTGATCGTGGTCGTGTCGGCCTGCGCGACGACCGCGAGCGCGCTGCTCTTCTTCGACCGCACCGTCGACAAGTTCAAGTCGGTCGCGACCGGGAAGGAGCTCACGCCGGTCGTGAGCGGGAAGTCGCAGACGATCATGATCGCCGGCTCGGACCGCCGGCACGGCGACAAGAAGCTGGGCCTGGAGCCGCGCTCCGACACGATCATCCTGATTCGCATCGACCCGGGCAAGGGCGTCGCCCTGATGTCGCTGCCGCGCGACCTGAAGGTGCAGATCCCGGGCCACGGCACGGACAAGCTGAACGTCGCCTACACGCTGGGCGGACCGAAGCTCTCGATCAAGACCGTGAAGCAGCTCACAGGGCTGGCGATCAACCACTACGTGGACGTCAGCTTCCACGGGTTCGCGGAGGGGGTGAATGCGCTCGGCTGCGTCTACGTGGACATCGACCGCCGCTACTTCAACGACAACGCCGGCCTCGGCTTCGGCCAGAACTACGCCGTCATCAACGTGAAGCCCGGCTACCAGAAGATGTGCGGCCAGCGCGCGCTCGAGTACGTGCGTTACCGGCACACCGACAACGACATCGTGCGGGGTGCGCGCCAGCAGGACTTCCTGCGCCAGGTGCGCGATCAGGTGAGCGCCTCGCGGCTGCTCGGCAAGACCGGGAAGCTGATCGACATCTTCGCCGACAACACGCGCTCGGACATCCAGTCCGGC
>JBOGZM010000349.1:0-4008 GCA_050697255.1 Solirubrobacterales bacterium | reverse complement strand
ACTTCGACGCGAGCTTCTGCGCCCACTCGGCCACAGCCGCGTCGAATTCGGCCGCGGGAACGACGCGGTTCACGATCCCGATCCGCTCGGCTTCGCGTGCGTCGATGCGCTCGCCGAGCAGCAGCAGCTCGTTCGTCTTCTTGCGCGGGACGTTGCGGTAGATCAGCGCCATGATCATGAAGGGGAACGCGCCCACGTTGATCTCGGGTGTCCCGAACGTGGCCTGCTCCTTCGCGATTATCAGGTCACAGGCGAGCGCGATGCCGAGCGCGCCCGCGAGCACGTGGCCGTTGGCGGCGCAGATCGTCGGCTTGCCCAGCTCCCCGATCAGCCGGAACAGCTGCGGGAACCGCTCCGTGCCGAGGTAACGATGGATCAGCGGCACGTCGGCCGCGAAGCCGCCCAGGTTGGCGCCCGAGGAGAAGGTGGTCTCGTGCGTCGACGTGAGCACCACGCAGCGCACGTCATCATCGTCCCGCGCGGCCTCGAAGGCGGCGATCAGCTCGGTGAGCAGCTCGGTCGAGAGCGCGTTTCGCGTGTCTGGCTGGTTGAGGCTGATCGTGGCGACGTGCTGATCGACGCCGTACAGCAACGTGTCGAACTGCGGCAGGAAGCTCTCCTCGTGGTAAGTAGGAAGTCCTACTGTTTACTTTGATGTGCCTGTCTTGTAGCTTTGCGGGCAGGCGCTGTCAAGCCTTTACCGCCCGACCGGAGGTTATTCACATGGCGACTGTCGCGACCGAGACCACGCCCGACTTTTCGACCCCGCGGCGGCACTTCTGCCTCACGGACGAGCACGAGGCGCTGCGCGAGTCGATCCAGAGCTTCGCCCAGAAGGAGCTGGCCCCCCACTCCGACGAGTGGGAGCGCGACGGCTTCCCGGACTCCGTCTTCAGGCGCATGGGCGAGCTGGGCTTCCTCGGCATCCACTTCCCCGAGGAGTACGGCGGCCAGGGCGGGGACTACTTCATGTCGATCGTGCGCGGTGAGGCGATGGCCCATTCGAACAACGGCGGGCTCGCGATGGGCATCGCCGTGCACACCGACATGGCGACGCCGCCGATCCTGAAGTTCGGCTCCGACTACCTGAAGGAGACCTACCTCGTGCCGTCGATCAAGGGCGAGCTGATCTCCTCCCTCGGAATCACCGAGCCGGGAGCCGGGTCCGACGTGGCCGGCATCCGCACGCGGGCGGTGCGGGATGGCGACGAGTACGTCATCAACGGGTCCAAGACGTTCATCACGAACGGCGTGCGCGCGGACTACATCGTGCTCGTTACGAAGACGGACACCGAGGCCGGCTACGACGGCTTCTCGCTGTTCGTGGTGCCGAAGGACACACCCGGGTTCCTCGTGTCGAGAAAGCTCGAGAAGCTCGGCATGCACTCCTCCGACACAGCCGAGCTGACGTTCGAGGACGTGCGCGTCCCGGCCGAGAACCTCGTCGGCGAGGAGGGCAAGGGCTTCTACCACATCATGTGGGAGCTCCAGGGGGAGCGCCTGATCGGCGCCGCCGGGTCGGTCGCGGGCGCCCAGCGCGTGTTCGACCTGACGCTGCAGTACGCGAAGGAGCGCAACGCGTTCGGCCGCCCGATCGGCCGCTTCCAGGCGATCCGGCACAAGTTCGCCGACATGGCGACGAAGATCGAGGCGGCGCGGCAGATGGTCTACACCACCGCCTGGCGCGTGCAAAACGGCGAGTACCCCGTGCGCGAGATCTCGATGGCGAAGCTGTACGCGTCGCAAATCGGTTTCGAGGTCTGCGACGAGTGCGTGCAGATCCACGGCGGCTACGGCTACATGAAGGAGTACGGCGTCGAGCGCGCGTGGCGGGACATGCGGCTGAACCGGATCGGAGCCGGGACCGACGAGATCATGCTCGAGGTCATCGGCCGCTCGTACGGCCTTTGACGATCGAAGAAGTCCCGCCTGACGACGAGCGCCTGCCCGCGGTGTTCGAGGTGATGCGGGAGCTGCGGACCCATCTGTCGTTGGACCGGTTCCGCGAGCTGTACGAGCAGTCGGTGCCGCAGGGATATCGCGTTGCAGCCCTGTTCGACGACGGCGAATGCCGCGCCTGCGCCGGCTACCGGCTGATGACCAATCTCGTCAGCGGCCACCACATGTACATCGACGACCTGGTGACCGGCGAGAAGTGGCGCTCAAACGGGTACGGCCGCCGGCTCAACGACTACTTGGCCGAAAAGGCCCGCACGGAGGGCTGCACCAGCGTGCAGCTCGACTCCGCCACCCACCGCCGTGATGCGCACCGGTTCTACTTCCGCGAGCGCTACGGGATCTGGAGCTTCCACTTCGTCCGGCTGTTCGATCGCGATGAGTGACTTCACGCCCCTCGAGCGCGTGCGCGCGTACTACCGCGACCTGAACACCGGCGACTTGGAGAAGGTCGCGCGCCACTTCCACCCCGACGCGAACCACTTCTACACGCGGCTCGGCCCGCACCGCGGCGCGCAGGCGATCGCCGAGACGAGCGAGCTGGGCGTGAAGCACCTGGACGCGAGCTGGCACCTCGAGCACGGCATCGAGCAGGGCGACGAGGTCGTGATCGAGTGGACCATGCTGTGGACGGACCCGCGGCACGGCAACGAGCGCCGGATCGACCGCGGCACCGAGTGGTTCATCGTGCGCGACGGGCTGATCGCAGAAGTGCGCGCCTACCACCACTCCGACGGCAAGAACCGGCAGGGGAACCTGCTCGGGTTCGACCACGAGGGCCGCGGCCACACGACGCTCGAGCGCTGGGACGAGGTGCGCGCGCGCGACGGCGCGGCGCCCGATGCCGAGGACCGGATGCGGGCATGACCATGATCCCCCCGTTCACCGAGGAGCATGAGGCGCTGCGTGAGTCGCTGCGCGCCTTCGTCGAGCGGGAGATCCGGCCGCATGCGCCCGAGTGGGAAGCGGCGGAGGAGTTCCCCCGGGAGCTGTTCACGCGGATGGGCGGGCTGGGCTTTCTGGGCATCACCTACCCCGAGGAGTACGGCGGCCAGGGCGGCGACGCGGTGCACGGGGCGGTGTTCGCGGAGGAGATGGCGCGCTGCGGCTCCGGCGGCGTGGCGGCCGGAATCGGGGGGCACGTCGGCATCGCGATGCCGCCGATCCACAAGTTCGGGACCGACGAGCAGAAGCGGCGCTGGCTCGTGCCCGGAATCAAGGGCGAGCAGATCGGGGCTCTCGCGATCACGGAGCCGGGCGCCGGCTCGGACGTTGCCGGGCTGAAGACCTTCGCGCGCCGCGCCAACGGCGAGTACGTCGTGAACGGCTCGAAGACGTTCATCACCAACGGCGTGCGCGCCGACTTCTACGTCACCGCCGTGAAGACCACGCAGGAGGGCGGCCACCACGGGCTGTCGTTCCTCGTGCTCGAGAAGGGCATGCCCGGCTTCGAGGTGACGGGCAAATTGGAGAAGCTCGGCTGGCACGCGTCCGACACCGGCGAGCTGTCGTTCTCAAACGTGCGCGTGCCCGAGGAGAACCTGCTCGGCGAGGAGAACAAGGGCTTCTACCTGATCATGGCCAATTTCCAGTGGGAGCGGATCTCGATGGCGCTCGGCGCGGTCGGCGGGATGCAGGCGACGTTCGAGCGCACGCTGGAGTACGCGCTGGAGCGCGAGGCCTTCGGGCGCTCGATCGGCCGCTTCCAGGTGATCCGGCACAAGCTCGCGGCGATGGCGACGAAGATCGAGGCGGCACGCGACCTGACCTACCAGGGCCTGCGCCTGTTCATCACCGGGCAGGACGCCCTGAAGGAGGTCTCGATGGCGAAGCTGTACGCCTGCCGGGCGCCCGTCGAAGTCGCCGACGAGGCGGTGCAGATCCACGGCGGCTACGGCTACATGCGCGAGTACGACGTGGAGCGGGCGCTGCGCGACGCACGGCTGGGCCCGATCGGCGGCGGCACGGACGAGATCATGAAAGAGATCATCGGGAAGCAACTGGGACTGTAGGGCGGCCGGCGCTGTAGGGTCTTCCTGCACAGCTGTGGCG
>JBOGZM010000348.1:0-5041 GCA_050697255.1 Solirubrobacterales bacterium | reverse complement strand
CGCCTGGACGGCTTCCCGATCGGGGTCGTCGGCAACCAGCCGCGGCACCTCGCGGGGGTGCTGGACATCGAGTCGTCGGAGAAGGCGGCGCGGTTCGTGCGCTTCTGCGACGCGTTCAACATCCCGCTGCTGACGTTCTGCGACGTGCCCGGCTTCCTGCCCGGCACGAACCAGGAGTGGGGCGGCATCATCCGCCACGGCGCGAAGCTCCTGTACGCGTTCACGGAGGCGACCGTGCCGAAGCTGACGGTCGTCACGCGCAAGGCCTACGGCGGCGCCTATGACGTGATGAGCTCCAAGCACATGCGCGCCGACTTCAACTTCGCATGGCCGACCGCCGAGGTCGCCGTGATGGGCCCGGAGGGTGCGGTGAACATCATCTTCCGGCGCGACCTCGAGAAGTCGCCCACTCCCGACGAGCGCCGCGGGAAGCTGATCTCCGACTACAAGGCGCGCTTCGCGAACCCCTACACGGCCGCCGAGCGCGGCTACATCGACGACGTGCTGATCCCGCACGAGACCAGGCCACGGCTGATCAACGCGCTGCAGACGCTCCAGACCAAGCGGATCGAACGGCCGAAGCGCAAGCACGGCAACATCCCGCTGTAGAACAGGAGGCCGTCATTCCGCGAGCGGAATGGTCAAGGGTCGGGGTGCGCCTTGACACCCGCCCCCCGGCCCCAATAGGTTGCGCGAACGGCGAGGGGTACGCGGAGGTAGTGGGGATTGGCACGGCTTCGGCCTGAGATTCGCATCCCGTCCGGCAGGGGGGGCGGCTCGTACCTGCTCGCCGCGGTCGCCTGTGCCCTTGCCCTCTTCCTTCTCGCCGGCAGCGCCGCGGCGATCTTCGGCGAGCCCGAGACCATCTCCCCGCCTGGGGTGGAGGCCTCGGGGCCGCAGATCGCCACCGACGAGCGGGACAACGCGATCGCGGTCTGGACCGCCGGACCGGAAGGCGCGCACGAGGTACAGGCCGCCTTCCGGCCCGAGGGAGGGCCCTGGGGACCGGTGCAGACGCTGTCGGTGCCCGGTGAGGACTCCACCGAGCCGCAGGTCGTGTTCGACGAGCGCGACAACGCGCTCATGGCGTGGACGAGCTTCCAGACGTCGCCGGCCGATCCGCTCCTGGCAACGGCGCGGGTGCGCGCCTCCTTCCGCCCGCGGGGCGGCAGCTTCGAACCGTCCCAGGTGGTGCATCAGGAGGCCGGCGAGGTCTTCTTCTTCGAGCCCCGGCTCGCGATCGACGAGAGCGCGGCACTGGTGTGGAGTCGTTTCGAGGGCTCCACGACCCAGGTGCAGGAGGCGTTCAGGCCCAAGGGCGGATCGTTCGGGACCGTCCAGACTCTCGCCGAGGGCACCGCGCCTGACGTGGCCGTGGACGAGCGCGGCAACTCGATTGCCGTCTGGACGGGCCCGGCTCAGGAGCTCGTCTCCTCGTTCAGGCCCCGGACCGGTTCCTTCGGCGCTCCGGCGCCGATCTCGGACGGCCCCGCCGAGCTGCCGCGCATCGCGACCGACGACGACAACAACGCGCTCGTGGTGTGGAGCGAGAACCTGCGCGTGATGTCGAGCTTCCGTCCCGCCGGCCGCAGCTTCGGAGCCAAGCAGCTCGTGTCCACGGACGGAGCGGATGCATTCGACGCAGATCTCGCCTTCGAGGACGAGGACGCTCTGATCGGGTGGAGCGAGTTCGACGGCTCGAACCTGAGAGTGCGAGCCGCTGCCAGGACCAAGAGGGGCGTCCTCACGGCACCGGAGACCCTGTCGGCGGCCGGGGGAGACGCGTTCGAGCCTCAGGTCGCTGTCGACGACGGGGCCGCGGTGGTCTGGACGCGGATCGACACGATCGGCAACCAGCGGGTGCAGGGAGCGTTCCGGGCCGAGCATCGCAGGTCGTTCGGCTCCACGCAGACGCTCTCGGAGCCGCGCTTCGAGGCCTTCGAGCCCGACGTGGCGATTGACGACGACGGCAACGCGCTCAGCGTTTGGACCTTCGACGCGAATCCCGATCCGGCCCTGCTGGAACCCCAGATCCAGTTCTCGCTGCGGCCCGCCGCGGGCACCTTCACCGAGCCGGCGCCGATCTCGAGCCCCGACCGGCTTGCATTCCAGCCCCGCATCGCGACCGATGAGTGGGGCAACGCGCTCGCGGTCTGGGTCGAGGACGACGAGGACGGCACGAACCGCGTGCGGGCGGCCTTCCGCCCGGCCGGCCTCGCGCTCGAGTTCCCGCAGTCGTGGACCCTGTCCGAGGACGGCGCGGACGCGTCAGAGCCACAGGTCGTGTTCGACGAGCGCGGCAACGCGCTGGTCGTGTGGGTGCGAGCCGACCCCGAGGGTGACGGCGACTCCCGGGTCGAGTCCGCGTTCCGGCCCAAGCGCGGCAGCTTCGGCACGCCGACCCTCGTCTCGAGCGCCGAGGACGGAGTCGCGGCATTCGGCGTGCGCGTTGCGATCGACGAGAGCGCGACCGCCGTGTGGGGCGAGCTGGAGGGCTTCACGGTGCTGCGCGCAGTCGCCGCCTTCCGGCCCAAGGGCGGCAGCTTCGGCACGCCGGTGGCCCTCTCGGCGCAGGGAAGCGCCGGATTCGAGCCGGACGTGGCAGTCGACGAGCACGGCAACTCGGTCGTGGTGTGGACGGAGGGCGACCTGTTCTCAGGCGGGGAGCCGACCGTGATGTGGGCGTTCAAGCCACGCACGAAGGGCTTCGGGCCCGCTGCCCTGCTGTCGCCGGCGGGTGTGGCGGCCTCGGGGGCGCGCCTGGCGACCGACGACCACAGCAACGCGCTTGCGGTGTGGGTCGCCGGCGACGGCGAGCCGTTCGTGCAGGCGGCGTTCCGCCGCGTGGGCAAGGGGTTCGGGACCGCACAGACCCTCTCGGAAGCGGGCGCGGACGAGCCAAAGGTGGTCTTCGACGAGCGCCGCAACGCGCTCGCGGTGTGGACCAGGTTCGTGGGAGACGCCGGTCAGATCGAGGCCGCGTTCAGGCCGCGATACGGCGGGTTCGGGACACCCGAAGTGATCTCACCAGACGTGCCCGGCGCGACCCACTTCGGCCCCGAGGTGGCGATCGACGAGAGCGCGGCGGTGGTATGGACGCGCGCACTCACGACCGACACGGAGGGCAGCCTGCGCGTCCTATCGGCCTTCCGGCCGAAGGGACGCACCTTCGGCAGCGTGGAGACGCTGTCCGACCGCGACCTGTTCGCGTTCGAGCCGCACGTCGCGGTGGACGAGCGCGGAAACGCGCTCGCGGTCTGGACCCAGGCCGACGCGGTCGAGCCCAACGTACCCAGCCTTTCGCTGGTGCAGTTCGCCTTCCGGCTCCGCAAGTGAGACGCCGGAGTCGCGGTTGATGAAACGGCCAAGGGAGGACACACGTATATTCCCTGGCATGGCCGAGCGAACGAAGCGTCAGCGCCTGAAGCCCGAGGTGCGCCGGGAGCGTCTGCTCGAGGCGGCCACCGAGGTGTTTGCAGAGCGCGGCTACGAGGGCGCGCGGGTCGAGCAGATCGCGGACGTCGCGCAGGTCTCCCCCGGTCTGCTGTACCGGCACTTCGAAGGCAAGCAGGAGCTGTATGAGGAGCTGCTGCTGCTTGCCAACAAGCAGCTGTTGGAGCACCTCGCGCAGGCGGCCGCGCCTGACCTGGCGACCGACCAGCGGGTGCTGCGCGGCCTCGACGCCTTCTTCTCGTTCGTTGAGAGCCACCGCAACCTGTGGCGGCTGATCATGAAGGACGTCGTGGAGCCGGAGATCGCGGCGATCCGCGAGGACGTCGTGCGCCGCTCGGTCGCGCTCGTCGCCGCGCTGGCCGCGCTGGAGTCGGACGTCGGCGGCACGCAGCCCCACGAGAAGGAGCTGGAGATGGTGTCAGTGATAGTCGTCGGCGCCGTCGTGTCGCTCGCCGCCTGGTGGATGGACCACCCGAAGGTGCCCCGCAACGTGATCGTGGCGGTCGCGATGGAGGGTCTGTGGGTGGGGCTCGAACGCGCGCGGGCAGGCGAGCGCTACTCGGTTTCCTGAAGCTGAGCCCGGCGCCATCTCACGCCCCGGGCGTGCGGCACGTTTGTCAATCGTGACACCGCCCCCGTTCCAGTGGTTCCTGGACGAGCACCGGGATGACGTGTACCGCTTCCTGGTGGCAGCGGTCGGCCCGCAGGAGGCGGACGACTGCTTCCAGGAGACGTTCCTGTCGGCGATGCGGGCCTATCCGCGCCTGCGGGCCAACTCGAACACGCGGGCATGGGTGCTGACCATCGCCCATCGCAAGGCGCTCGACTCGCATCGCGCGCGCGGCCGGCGGCCGCTGCCCCTGGCTGAGCCGCCGGAGCCACGGCCGTCGGACGGGCCGGCGCATGCCGACGCGGAGCTGTGGAGCGAGGTGAGGAAACTGCCGGGCAAGCAGCGTGCCGCGATCGCCCTGCGCTACGCCGGCGACCTGTCGCACGGCGAGATCGGGCGCGTCCTGGGCTGCTCGGAGGAGGCGGCGCGCCGCAACGTACACGAGGGATTGAAGAAGCTGAGGTTGACATGGCAAACGTGAGTGACATGGAGAAGCAACTCGGCCGGGCGGCACACGCCGACGTGTCGGAGGCCGCGGCGCGGGCAACGCTTGCGCTGGCTGAGCAGGCCGCGCACGAGCACCTGCTGGACGTCGCCTACACGACGCTCGACTCCCCGGTCGGGCCCGTGCTCGTGGCGGCCACCCGGCGAGGACTGGTGCGAATCTCGTTCGGGGCCGTCTATGACGAGCAGGCGGTCCTGGCCGACCTCTGCACGCGCGTCTCCCCGCGCATCGTGGAGGCGCCCTCGTACTTCGACGCGGTGCGGCGCGAGCTCGAGGAGTACTTCCACGGGCAGCGCACCCGTTTCGCCCTGCCGCTCGACTGGAGCCTCACGGGCGGCTTCGGGCGGCGGGTGCTGGAGCGCACCGCGCGGATCCCCTATGGCCAGGTGTCCACCTACAAGGACGTGGCGGCCGCCGCCGGCAGCCCGCGCGGGGCGCGCGCGGCGGGCAACGCGCTGGGCTCGAACCCGATC
>JBOGZM010000347.1:0-2867 GCA_050697255.1 Solirubrobacterales bacterium | reverse complement strand
GCCGTGAAGCGGCTTCCGCTCCTGATCGCCGCCCACGCCCGCGCGAACGAGCGGCTCGGCCCGCCCGCGCCGCTCGTGCTGGTCGGCGGGCACCCCGGCGAGTGGGAAGGGGAACACCCGCTCGCCGCGGCAGCGCGCCTCGGGAACCAGCACGTGTTCCTCGCCGGCTGGCGAGCGCACGAGTTGCTCCCGCAAGCCCTGAACGCGGCCGATCTCCTCGTCCTCCCCTCCCTCGGTGAGGCGTTCGGCCTCGTGCTCGTCGAGGCGATGGCCTGCGGGCTCCCGGTCGTAGCCTGTGCTTCGCACGGGCCGGCGGCGATCGTCGCCGACGGCAAGACCGGCTGGCTCGTCCCTCCGGACGGCGTAGACGCGCTCACCGACGCGCTCCTCGCGGCCGCAAGCGATCGCGAGGAACGACGCGCCCGCGGCGAGCGCGCCTGCGCCGAGAGCCGCCGCTACGCCTGCCCGGCGATCGCCCGCCGCCTGGCGTCACTGTACGAGGAGCTGCTCGTGCCCACGCAGGAGCGTGCAGCCCGCGCTGGGCGCTGAGACCGCTCCTCGTCCGTGGTCTCGCAGCCTGATCGCAGCCGGCGCTGCTGATTCACAAGCGGGTATCGCCTCTGTAGATGCGGGAAGCCGCCGGTCGGGGACGCCGCGCACTCTCCCTGTCGCTGGCGTAGATCCAGATCCCAGCGAGGACCGCAACTGCCGCCGCGAGTCCGAGCCCGAGGGCGGTGCTGGCATGTGGCGCCGCGCACGAGCCGCGGCCAGCGGTCTCCGGTCGGCCTGGCCGGCCGCGACCGCCTGCTCCGGGGCGAACGTCGCAGGTGTCGAGCACACGTGCCGGCGTCCGGTGGAGCGATCGCAGGCCCACCACGCGCGGCCGTTGGAGCGCCAGTAGGCCTCCTCGCAGAATGAGACATGGCGGCTCCGTCGGCTTCGGGGGTGCCTTGGGTACGAGATGCTGACCGCTCGACCGAGCCATGTACACGCGGTATCGGTCGCATTCCCGGCTGCCCCCTCCCCCTTTACGAGGCGCTCGCAGGCGGGCGTTTGCTCCTCTGCTCTCCGATCAGCGTTTGCCGGGCTGGGTCCCCCTGCTCGGGCGTGTCGCGGTTCCGCCAGAACACCACACGCGCTGATGAAGCTATCTCCCGTCGCCCTCGCCGTCGGGCAGCCCTTCTGTCTGGCGCCTCTCGGCGGCATAGGACCGCCGCTGGCAGAATCGTGACGGTTCTTGCAAGCCGTGAGCAGAGGGAGCACGTTGGCCGAGCGCTTGACGGTGGGGGTCGGCGCCCGCTTGAGCAGGTACCTCCAGGTCCTGACCCAGGCGAGGAAGATGGGGAAGGACCGCATCTCGTCGCAGGAGGTCTCGGAGTACACGAACATCAACGCGACGCAGATCCGGCGCGATCTCTCCGCCTTTGGGAAGTTCGGCACGCGCGGCATCGGTTATCGGACCGACGCGCTGCTCGACGAGATCCGGAAGATCCTGCGCACGCAGGGCCAGCACAACATCGTGCTTGTGGGTGCGGGCCGCCTCGGCAGTGCGATCGCGAGCTCTCCGATCTTCGCGGAGCACGGCATCACGATCAGCGCCATCTTCGAGAACGACCTGGAGAAGGTGGGCCAGCGGGTGGGAAACCTCACGGTCAGCTCGATCGAGGATGTCGCCGAGATCTGCTGCGAGCGCAACATCATCGTCGGGGTGATCGCGGTGCCGGCCGACAGCGCCCAGGATGCGGTAGATGCGCTGATCGGAGCAGGGCGTGAAGATCGTCTTCAACTACTCGGAAGCGCTGCTCGAGGTCCCGTCCGATGTCAACGTGCACACGTCGAACCCCGCTGTCGCTCTTCTCTGCGCGCTCTACTTCCATCTCGCGTAGGCCGACCGGCGCCATGCCGGACGACTAGGGACGGTTGTCGCGGGGGTCCCAGAGCGGAGTCTCGGCCGTCTCCTCGTAGGCCATGCCCTTCGGATAGCTGATCAGCTCGATGTAAGTCCCGAACGGCGCGCGGAAGTAGTTGATCGTCTGCCCGGCTGCCGGTCCCTCGCTGACGGGGAGCGGGCCGAGCAGCTTTTCGACTCCTTTTGCCTGGAGGTACGCGACCGCCTTGTCGATGTGCCGCACATAGAAAGCGATGTGCTTGCCGCCGAAGTCCGAGTTCTTCCTGAACGTTCGGTCCTGATCGGGCGCCGTGTACTCGAAGAGCTCGACGTTGGCGCCGTTTCCGCAGCGGACCATCGTGATCTGCTGGATCACGGCGCGTGGGTGGACGCCGAGCAGGTTCTGCATGAACGCGCCCACGGGATCGCCGAAGGGCCCGAACGTCAAGGGCGCTCCGCAGCCGAGGACGTCCTCGAACCATGCGACCGCCGCGTCGATGTCCGGCACGGTGATGCCGATGTGGTCGACTCCGAGGAGGCTGGGGACGGTCGTGGCGAGGGAGTCGAGGCCGTTCCGCTTCGGCGACCACAGGGGCCGGCCGGGGTCGCCCTCGTACGCCATCCCGTTCGGGTAGCTGATCAGCTCGATGTACGTCCCGAACGGCGTCTTGAAGTAGTTGATCGTCTGGCCGGCGGCGGGGCCGGCCGTCAGCGGGAACGGCCCGAGGAACTTCTGCACCCCCTTCGCCTGCATGTACGCGACTGCCCTGTCGATGTCCGTCACGTAGAAGGCGACGTGGTGGCCCGACCAGTCCGAGTTGCGCGGATGGGTCCGGCGCTGGTCCGGCGCCTCGTACTGGAACAGCTCGATGTTCGCGCTGTCACCGATGCGGAGCACCGTGATCTGGTCGATCACCGCGCGCGGATCGACGCCGAGCAAGTCCTGCATCAACGTGCCCTGCGGATCGGCGATCGGGCC
>JBOGZM010000346.1:0-3949 GCA_050697255.1 Solirubrobacterales bacterium | reverse complement strand
GAGTACTACCGCGAGCATCTCACGGCGGCACCGGCGTAGGAGCGGAGCACTGCCGCCCGCTGACTAGACGCCGGCGAGACGGCGGATGTTCCGCCGGTGCTCTGTGATGCGCGCCTGGCGCTCTCTGTGAAGATCACGCGCCCGCAGCAGGGAGATCGCCCATTCCCTGCCAAGGTCGGGATCGCCGGACTCGACGGCTCTCAACGCTAGCTCGGGCGACATCTCGAGGTTCGACGCCACGCGCCTAGCCAGCTCTTCGTTGGAAAGGCTCTCGTACATGGGCGGAGGCAAAGTGTAGATCCCCTGGTCCTAGTGCTCGAGCGTCGTTCGAGTTGCGTTCGCGAGCTGGTCGATGTTCAGCCGATCTCGTGCCAATCGGCGCTCCGCATTTTCGATTCGCCTAGAACACTGGCACGAGAATGAACAGTCCGCCGTAGAAGGCGACGAGGCCTACCTCGAGTCGATACAGGGCCTCCTGTCCGAGTGCGACGTCCGGCAACCTCACGACGTCGCGCCCTGCGTGAACAATGGTGGGCGGATCCAGCCATGCGGAAATGGCAACCGCCACCAGGAGAAGCCCTCCTGTGGCGACCCGGATGGCGACGCGCTCTGCACTAATCGGTCCGGACACCGAGAGCGAAGCTAGACAGCTTCAAGTGGCCGATGAGGATGAAGCGCAACAAATTGGATACGTCAAGCGCTCATTGCTGCAACACCTCGCGATACACGGCGAGCGTCTTGCGCGCTGTGTCCTCCCAGGTGAACCGGCGGCACTGCTCGCGTCCCAGCGCGACAAGCTCGGTGCGCCGCTCCGGGCTCTCGAGCAGCCGTCGCAGCGCGGCTGCGATCGACTCCACGTCGTAGGGGTCGAAGTTCTCGGCCGCGTCGCCGGCGACCTCGGGCAGCGCGCTGAGGTTCGAGCAGGCGACCGGGGCCTCGCGGCGCATCGCCTCCAGCACGGGCATGCCGAAGCCCTCCATCAGCGTCGGGTACACGAACACGCTCGCGGCGGCGTAGAAGCCCTCCAGGTCCGTGTCCTCGATCCAGCCGGTGAACACGACCCGGTCGCCGATCCCCAGTGCGCCGGCACGCTCGCGCAGCGCCTCCTGATCGCGTCCGGCGTGGCCCACCACGACCAGGCGCGCGTCGTGGTTGCCCTCCAGCGCCGCGAACGCCTCCAGCAGCCGGTCGAGGTTCTTGTGCCGCAGCGACGACGAGACCGTCAGCACGAGCGGCGCGTCACCGAGGCCGTGGCGCGCGCGCAGCTCGGCTGCCGGCGTCACCTCGGGCGCCTCGGCGCCGAACCCGAAGCCCAGGTGGATCGCCTCGATGCGGTCCGGCTCGATCCTCAGGGTCGCCGCGGTCTCGCGCTTTCCGGCCTCGGAGATCGCCAGCACCTTCTCGGCCCGCCTGGCTCCTGCCGGCACCACGAGCCGCAGCCCGAGCTGCGCTGCGCGCGGGAAGGTCTCGGGGAAGTGGTGGTAGATCACGTCCAGGATCGTCACCACGGACGGCACCGGGCAGAACGGCGGCGAGGTGGTGCCGAGGCTGTGCAGGAGCTGGAGCCGGTCGCGCCGCGCCCGCCAGGGCAGCCATGTCAGCTCCGCCGCGACGCGGGCGGGCTTGTTCTTGGAGGGCGCCGGACTGACGACGAACTCGCACCGGTCCCCGAACGGCTCGGCCCGCAGCGAGTCCACCGCCTCGCGGCCGCAGTAGACGACCATCTCGAGCTGCGGCTCCAGCCGCGGAATCTCGCGCAGCAGGTTGCGGGCGACGATCTCCGAGCCGCCGACGGCGCCCGGCACGAGGTACAGCAGGTTGAAGCCGACGCGTCTCAGCGCTCGGCGTCGGAGAGCAGCGGCGCACGGGGGGCTTCGCCCCCCTCGGCGGCTTCGCCGCCTCCCCCCGCGTGCAGGCTGACTGCCGGCTCGGCGGCAGGCCGTCCCCGCAGCTCCCGCAGCTCCCGATCCAGCCGCGCGACCACCTGCGCCAGCACCTTCGTCTCGTTCGACAGGCGCGAGATCGCAAGCGAGAAGTGCAGCAGGAGCAGCAGGACGAAGCCGAACGCGATCATGAACAGCGCGTTGGGCGGATAGGCGATGCCCATCGCGTCGGCCAGCTTGTCGAGCAATCCCTTCCAGACCGCGAGGCTGAGCAGCACCAGCGAGCTGCCGAGCCAGATCAGCGCGTAGCGCTCGATCAGCCGGCGACGCCGCAGGAGCTCGAAGACGATGCCCAGCAGGACGCCGCTGGCGAAGATGGCGAGCAGCTGGAGCTTGAGCTCCATCAGATGCCCCGCTCCGCGATCACGGGCGCCTCGCCCCCGCGCTCCGGCACCGGCCGGCGCCGGAACAGGCCGACGAAGATCGCCAGCATGACCTTGATCATGTAGTACGCGGACTCCACCGAGGTGATCGACGAGCGGCCGCCCTGGCGCTCGTGCATGCGCACCGGGACCTCACGCATGCGCAGGCGGTGCGCGTGCACCATCAGGATCGCCTCGACCTCCGGGTAGTCGTGCGGGTAGTCGCGTGCGAACAGCTCGATCGCCCGCCGGTTGCAGAGCCGGAAGCCGGACGTGGGGTCGGTCACCTGCTGGCGCACGATCTTGGACAGCACGAGCGAGAACAGCCGGATGCCGAAGCGGCGGCTTGCGGGAGCGCGGTAGTCCGAGTCCTCCAGGAAGCGCGAGCCGTAGACCATGTCCACTCCCTCGGTGCCCATGGCGCGCAGCAGGGACTCGATCTCCGCCGGATCGTGCTGCCCGTCGCCGTCGACCTGGACGGCGAGCTCGTAGCCCTCGTCGAACGCGTGGCGGTACCCCGACTGGACCGCCCCGCCGATCCCGAGGTTGAACGGGTGCCGCAGGACCCTGGCGCCCGCGCCCTCGGCCAGCTGCGCGGTGCAATCGGTGGAGCCGTCGTCCACCACGACGACATCGAAGCCGGGGGACTCGCGGCGCACGCGCTCGACCACGGAGCGGATCGTGCGCTCCTCGTTGTAGGCGGGCACGATCGCGACACCGCGCGCGGTGCGCGTGCGGCTGCGCGGTTCGGCGTATCGGGGGGCAGCTTCCAGCGTCATGAGGTTAGTGGGGCGTATCGACGTATCACGTGATCCCCGCTCTGCTCCATGCAACACACGCGCACCACGCAAGGTGCGCAAGGGGGGAGCGCTCCGTGCTCCAGCCGGTGAGCGTACAGGACTGCCGTTACGCTTTACGGCCGATCGCGATGGACCCTTCCTTCTGGCGCGACCGAAACATCCTGGTAACGGGAGCCTCGGGCCTGCTCGGCACGTGGCTCTGCGACGCGCTGCTCGACACGGGTGCCCACGTGGTCGGGTTCCTGCGCGACCAGGTGCCGCGCTCGCGCCTCGAGCTGGAGGGCATCGGGAAGCGCATGACGCTCGTCCACGGGGACATCACCGAGCCGGCGACGATCGAGCGCGCCGTGAACGAGTACGAGGTCGCGACGATCTTCCACCTCGCGGCCCAGACGATCGTCGGCACCGCGAACCGCAGCCCGATCTCGACCTTCCGGGCCAACATCGAGGGCACCTGGAACGTGCTCGAGGCCGCGCGGCTGATCCAGACGGTGGAGCAGGTCGTGGTCGCATCGAGCGACAAGGCGTACGGATCGCACGACAAGCTGCCCTACAGCGAGGAGGCGCCGCTGCACGGCGAGCACCCCTACGACGTCTCGAAGAGCGCCAGCGACCTGATCGCCGCCTCCTACCACCGCAGCTACGGCGTGCCGGTCACGATCACCCGCTGCGGCAACTACTACGGCGGCGGTGACCTGAACTTCAACCGCATCGTCCCCGGCACGATCCGCTCGGTGCTGCGCTCCGAGCGCCCGATCATCCGCTCCGACGGCGAGTTCACCCGCGACTACATCTACATCGAGGACGCGGTCGACGCGTACGTGTCCCTGGCCGAGGGCCTGGC
>JBOGZM010000345.1:0-4170 GCA_050697255.1 Solirubrobacterales bacterium | reverse complement strand
GGGCAGCTCGCTGTCTCGCGGGTGCCGCCGGCCGTGCGGGTGGACCTGGTGGAGGCGGCCACGGGCGCCGCTGCGCAGACGCGGCCCGTCCCCGGCCGGCCCGGCGCCGTCTACCCCCGCCCCGGGGCTCGCTTCGACGCGACTGTGAGAGTGCGCCGGCGGGGCGATTACGTGATCTTCGTTGGCGGTGCGTTCAGGCGACGGCTCGCGCTGTCGGTCGACGGCCGGCATGTCTCGAGCAGGCGCCACCGGCTCAGCCACGAGGGCCACCACGAGCCGCTCGTTCAGATCAACCTGACCCCGGGGTCGCATCGGCTCGAGATCCGATACCGGCGGGCTGAGCCGGCGCCCGGAAGCGGTGGGCCGGCCTTCCCGCTTGGCCCGCTGTATGTCGTGCAGGCGGCCAACCCGCGCGTCGAGGCGGTGCCGCCCGGTCGCGCGCGTCAGCTCTGTGGCCGGCGCCTGGACTGGATCGAATCGGTCACCCCCTGAGCGCCTGAGAAGAGACGCGCCAGAAAGGGCGAGGGCCGGGTCTCACCCGGCCCTCGCTGCTCTGCAATTGATCCGCCGGCGCTGTAGTAGGGGAGGATCGCGTGGGCGGATCGCCTTCGTGCCTCAGGGACTAGGCCCCACGGCCCCGAAGCTGGCGGTCGCCGGCGCGTGGCGCCGGCGCTCAAGCTCATGGGCGATATTCGGTTCGCCGCTTCGAGCGATCATGGCCCTTCTCATCCCGGAAAGCATCTGCCTCCCTCCTCCCCGGGAGACCGTACGACAGCTGCGCCGGAGCCTAACATGACGGGCGGTTCCTGTAAAGGAAGTCTGGAAACCTATAACAAACTTACCGGTCAGTCGGAAACCTCCTGGGTCGCACGCGCATTCCCCGGTCGGGATGGGCCTGCTCTTCTACCCCCGCGGCGGATCGGCCCAGGTGGTCCGGTACCTCGTGCCGGCGCTGGAGCGGGCGGGCTGGCCCGTCGCGCTCGTCGCCGGTTCACTGGGCGCGCCGGGCGACCGGAGGCACGCCCAGAGCTTCTTCAAGCATGCCCGGCTCACCCCGGTCGCGTACGACGACGCGGTGCGAGCCCACGAGGAGGGACTCGACGCGCACGCCCAGGGCGTGCCCATGCATCCCTCGTTCGAGGACCGCCCCGGCGCGCCCGACAAGGTGTTCGCTTCCCTCGTCCCGGCGGCGGGAGAGCATCAGGTGCGCGCCTGGATGCGAATCCTCCGCGGCGCCTGGGCGGAGTCGCCTTCGATCCTTCACCTCCACCACCTGACGCCCCTGCACGAGGCCGCCGCGGAGCTGTTCGCGGGCACGCCGCTCGTGACCCATCTGCACGGCACGGAGATCCTGTTGCTGGAGCAGATCGACCGCCTGTCCGCGATCGCCCACTCGCTGGGCACCGACCTCGCGGGGATGGCGGGAGGGCCGCCCGCGGGGTGGGAGGCCGACGAGGACCTGACCCGGGAGGAACGGCACCTGGTGGCGGAGACCCGCTGGGACCGCTGGGTGCATGGCGAGCACTGGTCGCAGCGCCTGCGGGCCGCGGCCGCGCGGTCTGACCGGGTGGTCGCGATCTCACCCCACCTGCGCGAGGCGGCGGCGAAGGTGCTCGCGCTCCCGCCGGAGCGGCTGCTGTCGATTCCGAACGGGGTCGACGTCTCCCGATTCGAGCGCCGGACACTGTCCGCGTCCGAGCGGCTGGAGCGCTGGCGAAACTGGCTCGTCGAGGCGCCGCAGGGCTGGGACGAGTCCGGGGTCCCGGGAACGATCGGCTACCGGGACGAGGACCTGCGCTGGTTCGAGCGCGGGGCCGATGGCGGGCATCCGCCGGTGCTCCTCTTCGTCGGGCGGTTCACCGAGACGAAGCGGGTGCCGATGCTGATCCGGGCCTACGCGCGGGCCCGCGAGCGCTTCTCCCGGCCGGCGCCGCTGGTCGTCTGGGGCGGCTTCCCGGGCGAATGGGAAGGAGAGCACCCGGCCTCCGTCGCGCGCGAGGTCGGGCCCGACGGCATCTTCTTCGTGGGGTGGCGCGGCCACACCGAGCTGCCCGACGGCCTGGCCTGCGCGGATGTGATGGTGGCCCCGTCCGCGCGCGAGGGATTCGGTCAGATGCTGGTCGAGGCGATGGCGTGCGGGCTGCCCGTGATCGCCACCCGCAGTGGCGGGCCGACGTCGTTCGTGAACACGGATCCCGGGCAGCCGAACGGCTGGATGCTCGACCCCGACGACGAGGAGGGATTGGTCGAGGCGCTGGTGGAGGCCGTGAACGATTCGCAGGCACGGCGGGCTCGCGGAGAGGCGGCGTACGAACAGGTGCGGCGGTCCCACTCCTGGGATGCGGTCGCGCGGCGCTTCGGTGCCCTGTACGAGGAGCTTCTCGCAGGTCGACAGCGCTCACCGGCGGTCGCCGGAAGCTAACGTCGTGGTTGCGCGATTTTTACAGCAAAAGCGCCGCTATTTGCCTACTTTGGAGACGTGGCTGCGATCGCCACAGGGTCGCTGCCCGGGGCGCTCCCCCGGGCTCTTCCAACGCCGGTCACGTTCCGCGCGGAGCTCTCTGACGGCGTCGCCACCACGGTGCACATGGCGGCCTACGACCTCGCCACGACCGACGTCCGCGTCGTGGCGCTCGCGCGGACAGAGCCCCTCCTGGAATGGTGCACGCGCGCGCGAGTCGCGCACGCGATCGTCGGCGGGTTCTTCGTAACCTCCACGGGAGAGGCGCTCGGCGAGCTACGGGCGGCCGGCATCCGGCGTCCTTCGGTGCCGTTCACCGCTCCGTGGGGTGACGTTCGCTCCTGCGTTCAGGTGAAGGGAGGCGACGTGCGCATCGCGCGCCGCGCCGAGCTGCCGGCGGACCCTCGTGGCGACCTGCTCCAGGCCGGCCCGCTCCTGGTGCTCGCGGGCGAGGCCGTGATGCTCGACGGCGAGGATCCCGAGGGCTTCACAGCCGCGAGCGAGCAGTTCGACTCCGACATCACGGCCGGCCGGCACCCACGGGCGGCGCTCGGGGTGGGCGACGGAGTCCTGCTGGCGGTGGTCTGCGATGGTCGCGCGACAGAGGACGCCGGCCTGTCGCTGGGCGAGCTTGCCGACCTGATGGCGTCCCTCGGAGCCCGTGAGGCGATCAACCTGGACGGCGGCGGCTCCGCGTCGCTCGTCTGCGACGGGCGGCTCCTGAACCGCCCTCGCGAGCAGGACGGCATCCACATCCCCGGCGGACGGCCGGTGGCGACGGCGCTGGCGGTCAGCCCCCGGCTGGCGTGAACAGCAGCATCCGCTGACCGCGCGGGTGCCCCCACTCCCCCACGTACTCCAGCTCGAGGCCCGTCCCGCGGCAGACGCACGCCAGCGTGTCCACGTCGTAGTGGAAGGGGTCGGCGTCATAGAACGACTCCGTCATGGCCTGCTCGACAGGGTCGAGGTTGCGCTTGTCGGGGTTCTCGAAGAACGTGGCGTAGCAGCGCCCGTCCGGCTCCAGCACCCGGGCCACGTTCACGAGGCAGCGCATGATGCTGTTCAGCGGCAGGTGGGTGAACACGGACTGCGCGAGCGCGAAGTCGAACCGCCGCCCGAGGCGCTCGAACCCGAAGTCCTCCATCACCGCCACCTGAGGCCGTTTTTCGGCGCGGACGTCCTCGTCGATCTCCTCGGAGAGCCCCGTCTCGATCAGCCGGGCGTTCCGGTCCACGCCGAAGTAGTGTCCGGCGTCGAGGTAGGGGATGAACCGAGACCCGCCTCGCAGGCTGCCGCAGCCGATGTCGAGCAGGCAGTGCTCCGGCCGCAGTCCGGCACCGGTCATGAACTCGAGCTGCAGGTCGGCGATCCGGTCCCACATCGGGCCCACTCCACCGACCGCTCTGCGATGCCAGCCGGGCCTCGCCATGGAGGCGACTGTAGAGGACCGCTGCGCTAGCTTCCACGGATGGCCGGGACCGAGGCGAAGGTCAGTGTGGACGTTGCGATCGTCGGGGCCGGTCTGAGCGGGCTCAGCGCTGCACGGAGGTTGCGCGCCGGCGCGCGCACGGTGATCGTGCTGGAGGCGCGCGACCGCGTGGGAGGCAAGATGCGCACGGAGCCGGTCGGCGGCCATGACGCCGACCTGGGCGCGCATTGGATCGGGCCCACCCAGGACCGGGTCGCCGCGCTCGCGCGCGAGTTGGGCG
>JBOGZM010000344.1:0-2669 GCA_050697255.1 Solirubrobacterales bacterium | reverse complement strand
CCCTTGGGTCCCTTCACCCGCACGAGCGCGTCGTCGACGGCGACGTCGACGCCGTCCGGGATGGGGATGGGGAGTTTTCCGATGCGGCTCATCGCTTCCAGTTACCAGATGTAGGCGAGCACCTCGCCGCCGACGCGCTGGTCGCGCGCCTCGTAGGCCGTCATGACGCCGCGGGACGTGGTCAGGATCGCGGTCCCCATGCCGCCCTGCACTCGGGGCAGCCTGTCCGCAGAGGCGTACTCCCGGCGGCCGGGCTTGGACACGCAGCGCATTCCGCTGATCACCGGCTGGCGGGCCTCGGTGTACTTCAGCCGGATCCGCAGCACATCGAACTGCGTCGTGCTCTTTCGCTCCCGCGACCCGGGTGGGCGGTTGGTCTGCTCGAGCCCGAAGTCCTCGATGTATCCCTCTTGACGCAGCACCCGCGCGAGCTGCTGGTTCAGTCGCGAGGCCGGCACGACCACGTCCTCGTGGTCCGCGCCGAGCGCGTTGCGTATGCGGGTCAGGCAGTCTGCTACCGAGTCGCTCATAGTTCTAGGGCTTCACCCACCTAAAGTCCTGTGCTTCGCGCCTGCGGCGCTCGCTTCTCAACATTGCTCCGTTCGCCGGCCCGTCACCAGGACGACTTCGTCATGCCGGGGATCATGCCCTCGTGGGCGATCTCGCGCAGGCAGATCCGGCACAGGCCGAACTTGCGGTAATACGCGCGCGATCTGCCGCACCGGCGACATCGATTGTAGTTGCGAGTCTTGTACTTGCTTCCGCGCTGCTGGCGGACGACTTGTGACGTCTTGGCCATTGGCTCCTAGCTGTTCCTGGAGGCGGCCGTTAGGCCGACTCTCGTGACTTTAGGTGCGAGAGCAGTCATTTCCTGGCTTCCGGTTGCGGTTCGTCCCCGTCGGCAGAGGGCTCGTCGCCCTCCGTCTCCTCGGGCTGAGGCGCTTCAGCCGCGAGCTCTTCGCGGGCCTCTTCCTCGGCCGCGCGCCGGGCGGCGGCTTCCTGCTCCTGCCGCATCGCGGCAGCGGTCTGGCCCTCGTCCCCATCCCGGCGGAACGGCATCCCCAGGAGCCGCAGCAGCTCGCGAGCCTCGTCATCGGTCTCGGCCGTCGTGGTGATCGTGACGTTCAGTCCGCGGACCTGGTCGATCGAGTCGTAGTCGATCTCCGGAAAGATGATCTGCTCGCGAATACCCATCGAGTAGTTGCCGCGCCCGTCGAAGGACCGCGGGTTCAGGCCCCGGAAATCGCGGATCCGCGGGATCGCGATCGATTGCAGCCGGTCGAGCATCTCCCACATCCGCTCGCCGCGCAGGGTGGCCATCACGCCCACGGGCATGCCCTCGCGCAGTTTGAAGCCGGCGATCGACCTGCGCGCCCGCCGCACCGCGGGTCTCTGCCCCGCGATCACGGTCATCTGCTCGATCGCGGCCTCGAGCATCGCGGTGTTCTGCTTCGCCTCACCGACGCCCATGTTGAGCGTGATCTTCTCCAGACGCGGGACCTGCATCACGCTCGAGTACCCGAACCGCTCGAGCAGCCGAGGCTGGATCTCCTGCGCGTATCGCTCCTTCAACCGGGCCTGCATCAGCGCTCCTGAAGCTTCGTGCCGGTCCGCACCGAGACGCGCTGGCGTCCACCGTCGGCGCCGCGCTCGATGCGGACGCGCGTCGGCTTGTCGTCGCCTGGGTCAACCACCATCACGTTGGAGATGTGAATCGGGCCCTCCTTCTCGATCACACCGCCCACCTTGCCGCCGCGCTGGGTGTCCTTCAGCGAGCGCGGCCGCTGGTGGCGCTTCACGATGTTCATGCCCTCCACGAAGAGCCGACTCTTCTTCGGGTCCACGCGCAACACGCGGCCCTGCTTGCCGGCGTCCTTTCCGGAGATGACCTGGACCGTGTCGCCGCTGCGAATCTTCCGCGCCATTACGGTTACAGCACCTCCGGGGCCAGGGACACGATCTTCATGAAGTTGCGCTCGCGCAGCTCGCGCGCGACCGGGCCGAAGATGCGGGTCCCGCGCGGATTGTTGGCAGTGTCGATCAGCACCGCTGCGTTCTCGTCGAAGGAGATGTAGGTGCCGTCCTTGCGCCCGAGCTGGCGGCGCGTGCGCACGACGACGGCGTGGACGACCTCGCCCTTCTTCACCGCACCCTGCGGGGTCGCGCTCTTCACCGTGCCCACGATCACGTCGCCGACGCCCGCGTAGCGGCGCCTGGAGCCGCCCTTCACACGGATGCACAGCAGCTCACGAGCGCCCGTGTTGTCGGCCACCCTCAACCTTGTCTCGGCCTGGATCACGTCGCGTGGTCCCTCCGGCGGACGGGGCTGTCTGCTGGAGGGGCCACTGCTCCTACTTGGCCTTCTCCAGCACCTGGACCAGTCGCCACCGCTTCGTGCGCGACAGCGGGCGCGCCTCGACCACCCGCACGACATCGCCCTCGCCCGCCTCGTTGCGCTCATCGTGCGCGTGCAGCGTGCTCGACTGACGCACGACCTTGCCGTACACGCGGTGCCGCCCGACACGGTCGATGCGGACGGTGATCGTCTTGTCGCCCTTGTTCGACACGACCACGCCCTGGAAGGACTTGCGGGCGCCGGGGGGAGCAACAACCTCAGCCGTAGCCGCAGGACGAGCATCCTGCTGCTCACCCGCGATTCCGCTTGCGGA